>NZ_JBJIAI010000015.1:0-131704 GCF_045311035.1 Mycobacterium sp. SMC-13 | reverse complement strand
CAGATCATCCTCGGGAAGGTGCGCCCTTTCCTACGCCGCCTCGCCGAGGCTCATCCACAGGTTCTGATCATTGCTCCTCCTCGGCCAGAACGTCGTTCAACCGCTTGTGCTCATCCTTGAGGTCGCCGACCGTCTGCTCGATCTTCGCAAAGTGCCACTCTTGCTCGGCCATTGATGTCCCCCTACAGATGCATTGCTTGGGTCAGGCCTGAGGCGGCGTTGGTGTCGGTCGAGTCGTAGGCCGCAACCGCGGAGTGCAGCTTTTCGGTAATGCCGTGTTGCTCGGTGCGCAGTGCGGCCATCGCCTTCTGATAGCTGCTCAGAGCCGCCGCGACGGCCTTGCCCGTGTCGCCCTTCAGTGCCTCACCGAATGAGTCGATGGCGTGCCCGACCGTCTTCTCATGCGACTCGAGATGACCGATAGTCTCCTCGAGTTTCGCCACCTGATGCCGCAGCATCTCTGTGTCGACCTTGACTACGTCCACGCCGCCCCCTTCACACGACAACCCCGGACCGATTTTACGCCGGGGCGGTTATCAGTCGTCCCAACAAGGATAGTGGGCCGGAAGAGCGGTTACCTGCACCAAAAGTGTGGGCAGATCGTGCGAGGCGCGTGGCTTCGCTGACTTTTCGAGTGGCGCGTCATGGCCCCGATAGGATTGGGCTGTCGTCGACAGCACAAGTTTGCGCTTGACGCTGACTGCGGCCCGACCTCCATCTGAAGCAGATACCTAGAGCGATTCTTGCCAGTGGCCTCGACCGATCCTGCAGCGAGATTGTGGGTGTCCGAAGACGCTCAGATTGGTGAACTCGTCGCTGGCTTTGATGCGGTCGCGAACCTGCGCATTCCGTACGGAAAGTTGCCGCCTCGTGCGCGGAGTTTGTACGCATCGCGCTACACAACGTGGTCCGACATCGCCGAAACGACGATCGCCGAACTGCTTGAATCTCGATCGAGCGGGGTCCGTACCGTCGCGTCGATCGTGGCAGCAGCACATGACGCAGTGAGCCAATTGGCGGACTCTGTGGACGGTCCTCAACCGTCGCTTGCAGACGGGCTCGATCGATTGGTGGCTGGCATCGGGGAGCGCGACCACCACGTTCTGCGCGCTCGAGCATGGGGATCCACTCAAGTCACTCAAGAGCGACTCGCCGAAGAGCTTGGTGTGCACCCGACCTGGTTGTGGCGAAACGAGAGCCGGATTCGGTCGCGCTTCGCGGAACTACTCAGCGAACCTGGCCACTTTCGGATCCGGCAGTCGGCAGATGAATTGCGCCGCAGGCTCGGCATCTATGTGCCGCGAGAAACAGTCGAGTCAGAGATTCAGCAGCTGGGGCTAGAGCCGACGAGCGAAGCCGCCCGGCTGTTGCTGTACGTCGCCGGGCCGTACAAGGAGCATGGGGACTGGTTCGAAGATGCGTCGCAGGGCGGACTTCGACGGGTCGATGCTTGTGTCCGGAGGCTCTTTCGTGGAAGGTACGCCCAGACCCTGGAGACACTGGCTGGGGAGTTCACAGCCGAAGGGATGCGGCGAGATGCAGTGCCTCCGTATTTGGACACGCTGGCACTGAGCAGGATCGGCGGCGCCTACCTGCCGCCGCGCTCTGGGCTCAGGGCCAAAATCGTAGTGGCATTGGACGCTGCTGGGCGGCCGATGACTGCCGAAGAAATCAGCGACATGGTGGGGGATTCGGTCAGCGCCAAATCTGTACTGAAAGCGTTGCACGGCAACGACACATTTAGGCGAACGAGCCGAACTGGATGGGCCTTGGCCGGGTGGAGTTATCCCGAGTACGGCGGCATCGCGCAAGAACTGACCAACCGTATCGAGGCTGCCGGCGGGCGGATGCCGGTACGGACGTTGCTTGACGACATGCTCAAGGCATTCCCGGACATCAAGGAAAGCTCAGTCCGTACGTACCTGGCGACTCTGGCGTTCGTAACCGAACGGGGCATGGTGCGTTGCCGACGCCCCGAAGACGCATGGCCATCAATACCTTTACTGAGCACCGTGCCTGGCGCAGTTCGTCAGTCCGACGGCAGTATCCGAATCGCAATCCCAGTCACCGCACAGGTTCTCCGAGGTTCGGGCTTATCGATCGATCCACCTGTCGCGCAGGCGATTGGCGTGACGCCGGGGAACCGCCGTGACTTCGAAACATCCTGCGGGTTCGTCTCCGTTGCATGGGCACTGTTCGAGCCCGCTGCGCCCAATATGGGATCAATTCGCCGTCTCGCCAAGGCCGCTGGAGCTCGCCTTGGTGACTCTCTGGTGCTGACCTTCGATCCAAACGCGGGCACGCTACGCGCTGTGTGTGGCCAACGGAACGAGGGGGATTAGCTGTGAGGCGGCTCAGTTGACCGGAGTTGCATCTCCACTCACCTTGTCGCGCAACAACTCCCGTAGTTGCGCGATCTCACCCCGCAGGTCTTCGATGTGCGCCGCCGTCACGGCGTCTTGTTTCTGATCGTCGATCGAAACGCTCTGCACGATCCATGACGCGATGGTCGCCGTGATCGAACCGACCAGGCTGATACCGCCGATCATCATGAGGCTGGCCATGACTCGGCCGGTGGTGGTGACGGGGTACATGTCGCCGTAGCCGACGGTGGTGATTGTGGTCATCGCCCACCACACCGCCAGTCCGAAGCTCGTGATGTGGGCGTCGGGCGCACCGCGTTCGGCTTCGTACACCGCCAGCGCCCCGACGTACACCAACAGCACGGCGCCCGAGATGGTGTAGATGATCACCTTGCCGCGGATGGCGTTGCCGATGGCCTTCTGCAGGGCACCGACGAGCACGACCAGCCGGAGTAGACGAAGCGGCCGCAGCAGCGGCAGCAGCACGACGGCGAGGTCGACCAGATGCCGGAAGAACCACTGCCTGCGGTCGGGGGCCAGATAGAGCCGCGCCGCGTAGTCGGCCGTGAACACCGCCCACGCCAACCAGGTCACCAGGGTCAGGAGCCGGGCGAGCAGGCCCGTCGGCTGGACGAGGACCTCGATGCTGTACGCGGCCAGGAACAGGGCGGCGACGGCGGCCAGGGGCCACTCCGCGCGGTGTTCCCACCGGTCGAGGCGGTCTTGCGTATCCACGTCAGAAAGTGTGCGGCACCGGCCGCGATTTCGGAACTCAGTTGACCGTGATCGAGAACCGCGCTGTCGCCGGTCGCCCCGGCGCCGCGACGCGGTAGCCGCCCCGGCGCAGCGCGTCGGTGGGCGCGGCCATGGGCTCGATGGCCACCAAGGCGTCGCCGGGCGGCGCGAACAGTTGCGCGGCGGGGTAGCCGGTTTCGAACGTCACCGCGATCCGGTGGTCGCCACCACTGAGGATGAACTGCGCGCCGTCGGGCACTTGGTCGAAGCCGTCGTCGTAGGCGGTGTCGCCGAGCGGCGCGGACTGCGCCGGCCACGGCTCGACAGCACCGGACGGCAACCCGCGATCATCGGTCGGAAGGTGCCGCATCGCCGGCGTCTCCAGTACCCAATCCTCGCGGGGCACACCCGGAATGGTCAGGTACGGGTGGTACCCGAAGCACAGCGGCACTGCCGCGGAGGCCGACGGCCGGACGGTCGTCTCGACCGACAGGACACGACCCACCAACGTGGCCCGTTGCGTCAGCACATGCGGGAACGGGAACGACGCCAACAGGCCGGGCCGGTTGAAATCGACTGCGGCGGTGACAGAATTCGCGGACTGCTCGACGATCACCCAACCCGGGTACGCGGCCAGGACACCGTGCATGGGTGCGCCGTGCGGGTCGGTACGGACACCGCCGGAGCCGGGCGTCAACGTGACGACGCCACCGTCGACGTCATATGTGTTGGCGCCCAACCGGTTCGCCCACGGATACAGCAGCGGGATGCCCATGGTCTTGGCGTTCGCCAGGTAGGCCGCGAGGCCGCGGCGCTGGCCGAGGAACTCGAGATCGCCTTCGGCGAACGACGTGCCGATCATGCCGGCACCGGGGACGAACGTCGCCGTCATCGCGGACTCGGGGTCGCGCAAGACGACGGTGTCGAGTTCGGCCATCGATTCCTCCAGCGTCAGTGGGCCAACGGGTCGTGCTGAATACGTTCTGGTGGTGCGCCTTTGGCGATCAGGGCGGCTTTGGTCGCCGTGACCATCGCGGGCCCGCCGCACAGCAGGATCTGCCGGTCGCCCCAGCTGCCGTAGCTCGTCACGACGTCTGCCAGCAGCCCGGTCTGCCGGACGTGCAGCCCGCGCGGCGGCGTCACATCGGGATAGTCGGCGGCCCACGGCGGGTCGGTGGAGTACTCGGATACCGGCGTGACGGACAGCCACGGATTGGTGGCCGCGATCTCCCACAGGACACGCAGGTCGTACAGGTCGCAGGGGTAGCGTCCGCCGAAGAACAGGTGCACGCGCGGATTCTCGGCCTCGCGGCACAGATTCATCAACAGCGCCCGCAGCGGGGCCAGTCCGGTGCTGCCGGCCACCATCAGCACATCACCGTCGGAACGTGAGACATGCATTCCGCCATGGGGATTGGACAGTCGCCAGCGGTCGCCGGGTGCGGTCTGGTTGACGATCGCGGTGCTCACCATGCCGCCGCTGACGGAGCGGACGTGAAACTCGATGGCGCCGCTGGCATCTGAGGGCATCGAGGGACTCAGGTGTCGCCAGCGTCGCGGCCACTGCGGCACCTGCACCGCGACGTACTGCCCGGCGTGATACGGCAGCGCCTGGTCGAGCTGCAGTCTTACCACCGAGACATCCCGGGTGACGCGCAGATGCTCGACGACGGTGCCGTCGACATAGGGCGGTGTCTGTTCGGCATCGGCCGCGCCGCGCATGACGCCGACGATCAGATCGACGGCATGCGTGGTGGCCTCGGCGACCCGGGCATCCCAGCGGTCGCCGAGTTCATCGCGCAGGGTGGTCAGCAGCGCGTCCTGTAGCGCCGCGTAATGCTGATGTCCCACACCGTATTTGCGGTGATCCCGGCCGAGCTGGGCCAGGAATGCCACCGGCTCCTCTGCCCGCTGCTCGATGAATTCGCCCAGCACCCAGAACAGCGCCTGGCTGAAGGCGGTGCGCTGGGCGGCCAGGTCCGGTGGGAAGAGGTCGCGCGCCGACAGGTCGCCGGCGAACCACCGGGTGTAGAAGCGGCCGATCACGTCGTCCCCGCCGCGCGCAGGGTCGACCACGGCCCGCACCGTCATCAGCGCTTCGCGGTCGTCAAGTCCCATCAGGCATCGTCGAAGTGGTTCTGCCCCAACGTGTTGACGAAGCTGGGGCCCAGCCGGTCGAGTTCGCGCCGGTGCGCGTCGGCCCACGTGCCGTACGGCTGGTGGGCCAGGTACTCGTTGCGGAACCGGTCGTCCTCGGACACCTCGGTGACGCAGAACGTCGGGATCGCGAGGTCGACCACCGGTCCGCCGCGCTCGACCTCGGCCAGCAGGAGCGGGGCATTGCCGCCGGTGAATCGGTCGATGATCCAGCCGTCCTCACCCAGCCACACCGAGTACCGCACCTTGGTGACGACGTGCTCGGCGCGACGGACGATTTCGCCGGCCACCAGCGGATCGAGTTCGCGTTCGGCCTCATAGCGGGTGCCGCCGGTGGCCGGGCCCTTGGCGGTCATGGTGCCGATCGAGTCGCTGCCGATGGCGTCGATGAGGTCCACCGCCGGATCGCTGAGATCGGCCGGAGCGGGGCCCTGGACGCGGACCCGGACGGCATAGCCATCGGACGCGAACAGGTAGGCCTGCACGATCAGGGCAGGGCTCGGGTCGGACGCTGTGACAGCGGGCAGGTCGCGGACGAGGAACTTTCGTTCGAACTCGAAATCGCCGAAGCCGGACTCGGACATGGTTAAACGGTAGTCCTAGAGGTGGCTCAGGCCCTTGTAAGCCACGAGAAGTCCGATGACGATCAGGATTCCGGCGACCAGTACCGCGTGTTGGCGGTGCAGCCAGGCGCCGAGGCGGGCCATGGCCGGGTCCAGCCGCTCGCCGGCGGCGGCGTAGGTCAGGATCGGGATGGCGACCGAGCTGCCCGCCACCACGGTGAACCACAGCACCGACGCCAAGGCCGCCGCGTGGGGGAGTTCGTCGGTGCTGATCGCCAGTCCGGCGGCGACGCACATGAACAGCACTTTCGGGTTCACGAGCGCGAGCACCGCGGCGGTCACGAAACCCCGGGCGGGGGTGACGCTGGTCAGCTTCCGCATCCAGGCCGGCTCGGGCGCGTCGTGGTTGCGGTTGGCCCACCGGTAGATGCCGAAGACGACCAGCAGGACGCCGATCACGATGCGCACCCACGACGCCGTCGTCGACGGATGGCCGGCCTCGGGCATGAGGCCGGACAGCTGGACGAAAACCCCGGTGAGTACGCCGATGGCCACGAGCCAGCCGGCGAGAAACGTCAAGCCGGTGATGCGGGCGTGGGGGGAGTGCAGCACCAGGACCGCGGGAATGATCGACAGTGGAGAAAGGGCGATCACCAAGGCGAGGGGAATCAGTTCGGTCAGGACCGAAGCCCAATCTGTCATGCGGTCATTGTTGCTTACGTTTCCGTCGATCTTGTCGGTTGGGCGCGGCAGTATTACGGGGTGAGCCAGATCATAGGCAGCCGGGAAATTTTTCAGACTTGAGCGGAACAGACTCAACCTTGACGGCGTTGAACTCAGCGACAAGCATTTTTCTGTAGACGAAAGGGAGGTGTCGTGGACTCGTTCAACCCGACCACGAAGACTCAGGCGGCGCTGACCTCAGCGTTGCAGGCGGCGACTGCCGCCGGAAACCCGGAGATCCGTCCGGCGCACTTGTTGATGGCTCTGCTGACCCAGAATGACGGCATCGCCGCACCGCTGCTGGAGGCCGTCGGCGTCGAGCCCGCCGCCATCCGGGCCGAAGCCCAGCGGCTGATCGACCAGCTGCCCAGTGCCAGTGGCGCCAACTCGACGCCGCAACTGTCTCGTGAGTCGGTGGCAGCCCTGACGGCTGCCCAGCACCTGGCCACCGAGATGGACGACGAATACGTCTCCACCGAGCACCTGCTGTACGGCCTGGCCAGTGGCGACTCCGACGTCGCCAAGCTGCTGGTCAACCACGGCGCCGCGCCACAGACGCTGCGCGAGGCGTTCGTGAAGGTCCGCGGCAGCGCCCGCGTCACCAGCCCCGACCCCGAGGGCAGCTACCAGGCGCTGGAGAAGTACTCCACCGACCTCACCGCCCGCGCCCGGGACGGCAAGCTCGACCCGGTCATCGGTCGCGACAACGAGATTCGTCGTGTCGTACAGGTCCTGAGCCGGCGCACGAAGAACAACCCCGTGCTGATCGGTGAGCCCGGCGTCGGTAAGACCGCGATCGTCGAGGGCCTGGCCCAGCGCATCGTCCAAGGTGACGTGCCGGAGAGTCTGCGGGACAAGACCGTCATCTCCCTGGACCTCGGTTCCATGGTGGCCGGTGCCAAGTACCGCGGCGAGTTCGAAGAGCGGCTCAAGGCCGTCCTCGATGACATCAAGAACTCGGCGGGTCAGGTCATCACCTTCATCGACGAGTTGCACACCATCGTGGGTGCCGGCGCGACCGGCGAGTCCGCGATGGACGCCGGCAACATGATCAAGCCCATGCTGGCCCGTGGCGAGCTGCGGCTGGTGGGTGCGACCACTCTCGAGGAGTACCGCAAGTACATCGAGAAGGACGCCGCCCTGGAGCGCCGCTTCCAGCAGGTGCTGGTCGGTGAGCCGTCGGTCGAGGACACCGTCGGCATCCTGCGCGGCCTCAAGGACCGCTACGAGGTGCACCACGGTGTGCGCATCACGGACTCGGCTCTGGTGGCCGCGGCGACTCTTTCCGATCGCTACATCACGAGCCGCTTCCTGCCGGACAAGGCCATCGACCTCGTCGACGAGGCCGCGTCCCGGCTGCGCATGGAGATCGACTCCCGGCCCGTCGAGATCGACGAGGTCGAGCGACTGGTCCGTCGCCTCGAGATCGAGGAGATGGCGCTGTCCAAGGAAGAGGACGACGCGTCGAAGGAGCGGCTGGAGAAGCTGCGCTCGGAGTTGGCCGACTACAAGGAGAAGCTCTCCGAGCTGACCACCCGGTGGCAGAACGAGAAGAACGCCATCGACATCGTCCGCGAGCTCAAGGAACAGCTGGAGACGTTGCGCGGTGAGGCCGACCGGGCCGAGCGCGACGGCGATCTGGCCAAGGCTGCCGAGCTGCGGTACGGCCGGATCCCCGCGGTCGAGAAGCAACTCGACGCGGCGCTGCCCGTTGCCGAGGCCCGCGAGAACGTCATGCTCAAGGAAGAGGTCAGCCCCGACGACATCGCCGACGTGGTGTCGGCGTGGACGGGCATCCCGGCCGGCCGCATGCTCGAGGGTGAGACGGCCAAGCTGCTGCGGATGGAGAGCGAGCTGGGCAAGCGCGTCATCGGCCAGGCCGAAGCGGTGGTTGCGGTGTCCGACGCCGTGCGCCGGGCCCGGGCCGGGGTCGCCGACCCCAACCGCCCGACGGGTTCGTTCCTGTTCCTGGGTCCGACCGGTGTCGGTAAGACCGAGCTGGCAAAGGCGTTGGCGGAGTTCCTGTTCGACGACGAACGCGCGATGGTCCGCATCGACATGAGCGAGTACGGCGAGAAGCACTCGGTGGCTCGTCTGGTCGGTGCCCCTCCCGGCTACGTCGGCTACGACGCCGGCGGTCAGCTGACCGAGGCGGTGCGGCGACGGCCGTACACGGTGGTGCTGTTCGACGAGGTCGAGAAGGCCCACCCGGACGTCTTCGACGTGCTGCTGCAGGTGCTCGACGAAGGCCGGCTGACCGACGGTCAGGGCCGCACGGTCGACTTCCGCAACACCATCCTGATCCTGACGTCCAACCTGGGCGCCGGAGGTACTCCGGATCAGGTGATGGCGGCGGTGCGTGCCAAGTTCAAGCCGGAGTTCATCAACCGGCTCGACGACGTGCTGATCTTCGACGCGCTGAACCCGGACCAGCTGGTGTCCATCGTCGACATCCAGCTGCAGCAGCTGCAGAAGCGGCTGGCTCAGCGGCGGCTCCAGTTGGAGGTCTCGCTGGACGCCAAGAAGTGGCTGGGCGACCGTGGCTTCGACCCGCTGTACGGCGCGCGCCCGCTGCGCCGGCTGGTGCAGCAGGCGATCGGCGACCAGCTGGCCAAGAAGCTGCTGGCCGGCGAGGTGCACGACGGCGACACCGTCCCGGTGAACGTCAGCGAAGACGGCGAGAGCCTGGTGCTCGGCTGAGTCTCAGGTAGTTCCCGAGTAGATGTGAAAACCCCCTATTTCTTTGGAAATAGGGGGTTTTCGCTTGGGTTGCGCAACAGTGCCGACGAAAAGTGCATGAGTTCAACCGGACTGCCATCTCCAGTTGGAGATTGAACTGACGGACGTCTGAGGGCCCAGAACGGTCCCTGGCTTCTGTCGGGCCGGATGCAAGTGCCTAGTGATTGAAGCTACGTACTTTTCGCTGGGCATCAGATGTTGAACCGGCCCGCGAAACCACGCAGCGGCACGTCGGCGCTCGTCAACAGTCCCGGCGGGGCCTTGACCACCGAGGCGATGACGTTGAGTGCGGGCAGCCCCGTCACGGTCATGCCGATCGAGGCGAAGTTGTCCGGATTCGACAGGTCCACACCGGGTTTCGGGTAGATCATGTGCTTGTTGTAGACGCACGGGTCACCCTTGATCTGAGTGATGTAGCAGCCCTTGATGTTCCAGCTCGGGTCGGTGTGCGGCGTCATCTGCCATTCCAGGTGCGTCTCGATGCGCGGCACCCCGTCGACCATGCCCTGGTACTTGATGTAGTTGCCGCCAAGGGAGCCCTTCGGCAGCGTGTACCAGCCCAGGTCGACATCCTTGGTGCAGGCGCCGAGTTCCGCGCTGAATGTCACCTCGTCGAGTTCGAGCCCGAAGCAGTCGGCCATCATCAGCACACTGTCGGCGAACACCCGCGTGTACTTCTCCAGTTTCGCCGGGATCGACGGATCATCAACGGGCAGGCCGTATCCCACCTCGATCCAGGTGTCCTTGCTGTGGTGGCACGACACGTCGACGGATTCGATGGTGGTGACGTTCTCGATCTCGGCGACGTCGGCCGAACACACCACGCCCAGGATCTGGTTGACGCCGGGATTCATGCCGGTGCCGTAGAACGTCGACCCGCCCTTGGCGCAGGCCTCGGCCAGCAGCTGCGACACCGGCGTGCCCGAGGGGTGCGGGTGGTTGGTGTCGCGGTGCCAGCCGGTGATCCAGTCGGCCGTCGTCACGATATTGATCCCGGCCTCAAGGACTTTCACGTACAGATCCTCGTCGGGGAAGACGCCGTGAAAGGTGAGGACATCGGGTTTCGCGGCGATGATGTCGTCGACCGAGCCGGTGGCGATGACGCCGATCGGTCCGATACCCGCGATCTCGCCGGCATCGCGTCCCACTTTTTCCGGTGTGTAGCAATGCAATCCGACCAACTCGAGGTCGGGACGCTTGCCGATGCGCCTGATCATCTCGGTACCGACGTTGCCGGTTGCCACCTGGAAGACGCGAATCTTGGACATCTGGTCAGCCCTTCGGGGTTTCGGGATAGAACTGCATGGCCCACTTGCGGATTGCGGTGAAGCCCTCGTATTCGGCGGTGGCCAGCGCCGGCGGATCCGAATAGCGCTGGTGCGACCAGATGTGGATGTCCTGGGTGAACTGCCGGATCACCTCGTCGCCGAAGGCGGCGGCGCGCTCGGCGGCCCGGGGGCTGTCCTTGCCCGGAGTCCGCCCGATGTAGACCATGAATCGCACGTCGGAGGTGCACTCGTCGACGGGGGTGACGGCCGAGATGGTGCGGTTGTCGATCATGCCCCAGCTCTTGGTGACGGCGATGCCGAGACCGCCGTTGATCGCCTCGACTCCGCTGCGGACATCCTCGATCGACTGCTGGTCGCTGCCCTCGAAAGTGATCGTGAAGTCGACGTAGGAGACCGGTGCCGCGAAGTCGTGCCGGGTGAACACCGGCACGATCGGCGTCTGGTGCACGAACTTGAAGTGCGCGAAGTCGACGCCGTTCTCCAGGACGTACTGCGGATGCAGCTCGAGGGTTTCGCGGAACAGTCGCTGCTGGGGGTAGTAGTCGGCGGCGCTGCTGCCGTCGTTGAACGATGCGAACACGTCGGGCGCCTCGAAGAACGGCTCCCGGCCCTCGACGTCGTGCCAGATGTAGATGGCCTCGTTGCGTTCGGTGACGGGGTAGGTGCGAATCCGGCGGCCGCGGTTGGGCCGGTCCTGGTAGGGGATGCAGACGTTGCGGCCTTCGGCGTTCCACTGCCAGCCGTGGAACGGGCACTGGATGGTCTCGCCGACGACGTGGCCGCCGAAGCCGAGGTGGGCGCCGAGATGCTCGCAGTAGGCGTTCATGACGGTGACGGCGCCGGATTCGGCGCGCCAGGCGACCATCTCCTCGCCGAAGTACTTCATGGCGTGCACCACGCCGACTTCCACCTCGTCCGACCAGGCGACCTGGAACCATCCCGTCGGCTTCATGGGCAGCGTGGGTTTGGCCATGAGCCGAATCGTAGGAGGTTCTGTGAAACTTTGAAAGAGGGTTCTGCGAAACTGCGCTAATCTCGGACGATGACCGCGGCGGCACGACGAACCAACAAGCGCGGTGACGCCACCCGGGAGAGCATGTTGGAGGCCGCGCGCAAGGCGCTGGCCACCGGCGATCCGGGCGCGGTATCGGCCAACCGGATCGCCAAGGAGATCGGCGTCACCTGGGGTGCCGTGAAGTACCAGTTCGGCGATATCGACGGCTTCTGGGCCGCCGTCCTGCGCCGTACCGCCGAGCGCCGCGCGGGCATGCTGAGCCACCACGACAGCGCCACTACGCTGCACCAACGCGTCGCGACCATCATCGACCTGCTCTACGACGGCCTGACCATCGGCGATTCGCGGGCCATCGAGAACCTGCGCGCGGCGCTGCCACGAGACCACGCCGAGCTGGAACGGCTGTACCCGAAGACCGCCGCCGAACTGTCGTCATGGGGGCAGAGCTGGCTGCAGACCTGCCAACAGGCCTTCGCCGACCTGGACGTCGACCCCGAGCGGGTGCGCGAGGTGGCCTCGTTCATCCCCGGCGCGATGCGCGGAATCGCCTCCGAACGCCAGCTCGGTACCTACACCGACCTCGACGCGGCCCGGCGGGGGCTCACAAACGCGATCGTGGCCTACCTCAAATAGCACGTGACCAGCTTGTAACCAATTCGAGTTCGAGCATTTCGGGTACCAACCAGTAGGCTTGGTCCGATGGTCCCGCTCTGGTTCACGCTTTCCGCACTCTGCTTCGTGGGTGCGGCAGTGCTGCTGTATGTCGACATCGACCGTCGACGTGGCCTCGGCCGGCGCCGCAAGTCATGGGCGAAGTCCCACGGGTTCGACTACGAACACGAGACTCCCGACCTGGTCAAGCGGTGGAGCCGCGGCATCATGTCGACCGTCGGTGAGAACGTGCACGCCCGCAACGTCGTCCTCGGACAGATCCGCGGCGAGGCCGTGTTCATCTTCGACCTCGACGACGTTGCCACCGTCATCGCCCTGCACCGCAAGGTCGGCACCAACGTGGCCATGGACGTCCGCCTCAAGGACATCCCGGAACCGCGGGAAAACGACATCTGGCTGCTCGGCGCCATCGGGCCCCGCATGGTCTACTCCACGAACCTCGATGCCGCCCGTCGCGCCTGCGACCGCCGCATGGTGACGTTCTCGCACACCGCCCCGGATTGCGCCGAGATCATGTGGAACGAGCAGAACTGGACGCTGGTGTCCATGCCGATCACCAGCACCCGCGCCCAGTGGGACGAGGGTCTGCGCACCGTCCGCCAGTTCAACGACCTGCTGCGGGTGCTGCCGCCGGTGCCGTCCGGCCAGAACAGCGTCGCCGGCCAGGCCGTCGCCCGTCGCAGCGGTTCGCCGAGCCGCCCGCTCAGCGCCGGCCCGATGCGTCAGAACGAACTGCCCACCGGCCGCAGCAACCAGGCCCCCGGCCGCGCCGACGTCGGGCGCTACACGCAGTTCGCGCCGGCCCGTAACGGCCGTCCCGCGCCGAATTATCAGCGCTGATTCGCCTGCGGCTAACCTTGGCCGCATGTCTTTTCGCAGGTTGGCCTCGCGGCTGCTGACTGTGCTGCTGGCCGGCGTGCTGGTCGCGTGTTCGAGCGATGGTTCCACCAGCTCTGTCGTCTTCGGTGCGCCCAGCGCCAAAGTCGGGGAGTCGCAGGCGCTGCTGGGCTGGAACGTCTCGGTGTCCAACCTGCGCTTCCAAGACGATCAGGTGCTGATCGACGTCGATCTGGCAGCCGCGAAGGCCGGCGGTGAACACGCCAAGCCCGAGACACTGCGCTTCGGCCTGTACGGCGCACTGGCGCACCCCCTCGAATCGAACCTGATCGGTGGCTGCGTCGGCGTCCCCAACCTCAAGATCAACCCGGCCGTCGTGCAGAACCCGGACAAGGTCACGGGCACAGTCTGTTTGGGCCCGATGCGCGATCAGACCCAGGTGCGTGGCGTCTACCTGTACTCGCCCGCCGACCGGATCAAGGACACCACCGTCGCCTACGGTGCGGCGTACCCCGTCGGGCTGACGCCGACGAACGAGTCCGACACCGGACTGACGCTCAAGGCCACCAGCGTCGACGGGTTCCGGGCCGACGGTGGGCAGCTGATCCCGGCGGCGCTGGGGGATCCGACGGCGTTCACCGGCAAGGGCTACATGCTGCTCGGCCTCGAAATCGGGGGTCTGGCAAGCAGGTACAAAGATGACTCGGCCAAGCGCGGCGGGCCGCTGATGATCGCGGTGGCGCCGACGCTGCCACCGCCCGGCCTGTCGCACATGTGCGACGTCTACGGTGCGACGCTGCTGGTGCTGCCCGACTCGAAGGTCGGGGCGATCAACACCCGCGCGTCGTTGTGTACGCAGGGTGACATCAACCAGGCGCTGCTCTACGCCACCGTCACCGTGGTGGGAACACATGCGGCGGTGTGGATTTCGCGTGACTGACCAGATCGTCGACCACGCCGATGTGCCCGGACCCACCGAATGGGGCGCCGGACCCGGCGTCGGCCCGTGGCCGGGCGAGCTGCCCGACGATCCACGCTACGACCCGGAGTTGTTGCGTGAGGGCGACTCTCGCAACGTCGTCGATGCCTACCGGTACTGGACGCGGGAGGCGATCATCGCCGACATCGACCAGCGCCGGCACCCGCTGCACATCGCGATCGAGAACTTCGGCAACGACGCCAACATCGGCGCGGTGGTCCGCACCGCCAACGCGTTCGCCGTGGACACCGTGCACATCGTCGGCCGGCGGCGGTGGAATCGCCGGGGCGCCATGGTGACTGACCGCTACCAGCGACTCATGCACCACGCCACCACGGCGGAATTGCTGGCGTTCGCCGAAACCAACGGGCTGACGCCGGTGGCCGTCGACAACGTGCCCGGCTCGGTGCGGCTGGAAGAGACGACGCTGCCCCGCGCGTGCCTGCTGATCTTCGGGCAGGAGGGGCCGGGCATCACCGACGACGCCAAGACGGGGTCGATGATGACGGTGTCCATCGCGCAATTCGGCTCGACCCGCAGCATCAACGCCGGGGTGGCCGCCGGGATCGTCATGCACACCTGGATCACTCAACACGCAGGACTGGATCGGGCCTGGTAGGGCAGGATGGAACGCATGGATCAGCGTCCGGTGGAGCGGAGCGACGGGGATGCAGTCTGGGCGAACCGTGCGGCCAGCGCCGAGACGGCGGTGTTCAACCGGCATATCCGGCGGCTCTGGGGGATACCCGGCACCCAGCTGGGCGTGGTGGCCTGGCCGTCGACGCGTGCCGACCGGCTGTTCAAGAGCTGGGACTACTGGTGGCAGGCGCACCTGCTGGACTGCATGATCGATGCGCAACTGCGCGACCCCCAGGAGTACCGCGTCGCCCGCATCAGCCGTCAGATCCGCGGACATCGCCTGCGCAACAACGGGTCCTGGACCAACAACTACTACGACGACATGGCGTGGCTGGCGCTCGCACTGGAGCGGTCCGGCCAGTTGGTCGGGGTGGCCCGGCCCAAGGCGCTCAAGACGTTTGCCGACCAGTTCCTCAACGCGTGGGTGCCCGAGGACGGCGGCGGCATCCCGTGGCGCAAACAGGACCAGTTCTTCAACGCACCGGCGAACGGTCCGGCCGGCATCTTCCTGGCCCGCCACGACCGCCTGCGACGGGCACAGCAGATGGCCGACTGGATCGACGGCACGCTGATCGACCCCGATACGCACCTGGTGTTCGACGGCATCAAGGGCGGTTCCATGGTGCGCGCCCAGTACACGTACTGCCAGGGCGTGGTGCTGGGCCTGGAAGTGGAGCTGGCCGTGCGTACCGGCGATCCGCGGCACGCGGAGCGGGTGCACCGCCTGGTGGCAGCGGTCAAGGACCACATGCTGGACGACGGCGTGATCAGGGGCGCGGGTGGCGGCGACGGTGGCCTGTTCGGCGCCATCCTGGCCCGCTACCTGACGCTGGTGGCCACGACCTTGCCGGGGGATACCGAGGCGGACGACGCGGCCAGGACGACCGCGCGCGAGCTGGTGCTCAAATCAGCGGAATCGGCGTGGGACTACCGGCAGTCCGTCAACGGCATCCCGCTGTTCGGCGCGTTCTGGAACCGTGCGGCCGAGCTGCCGAAGGACACCGGCGAGCAGGCGAAATCCGTTGACGGCGCGGTGAATTCGTCTGATATCCCGGAACGCGACCTGTCGGTACAGGTGGCCGGCTGGATGCTGATGGAAGCGGCCCACACGTTGACCGCTGAGGCCGGGGAGTCCTGACCTACTGCCCCTTCGGCGTCAACTCGCGGCAGTACGCGTAGATGGCCAGTCCGCCGAACTTGACGGCGTCGTCATTGGACAGGTTGCCGGCGTTCTTCTTCAGGTAGCTCAGTGCCGAGTTGACGCCGCCGCTGCGCATCGCGCTACAGGTGCCGTGCGCGAGCTTGATGGCGGTGCTGTTCGGCATCAGGATGCCCTTGTCGTGCACGGCCTGCAGGAACATCGGGTCGATCTGGTCGTCGGCGTGGGCGGGGACCGCCATCACGATGGCGGCCGCCGACGAGACCGCCGCGAACAGAGCTGCTGTGCGTGTGCGCTTCATTGGGATCCCCCATGCAAGATCGGTTTGCTGACAGGCTACGCGAGGCTCGGCGATCCCGGGCGGAGTCGCTCGTCGCCGACCACCGGAATTTCTTCAGCAGCGTCAGCGTCATATACTTAGACCGCATATTGCATTTTGATTTTTTGCTTATTTCGGAGGATGGCCATGGCCACGATGAAGAAGATTGCGTCGACTACAGCCCTTGCCGCAAGCCTGGGAGCTGCGCTTTTGGGTGTCGGTGCCGGAATCGCGAGCGCTGCTCCGGCGCACGACCCCGCCACGATTCCGCTGGACCGCGGCTGGGGCCACGGCCACGACGACTGGGACGGACACCCCGGCCGCGGTTGGGGTGCACCCGGCTGGCGTGGTCCGGGCTGGGATGGCCCTGAGGTCTATGTCAACCTGCCCTGCGTTACCGGCCCCGCCGGCATCGTGACCGTTTGCCCGTAGCTCTTTGCCGCTGACGATTCTCTGCCGCTGACGATTCGGCTCCTTCGCTCTGGGGAACCCCTGGCCTGTACCGCCAGATATCCCGGACGCGAAGGAGGAGAACGTTGGTACGCAAGACTCTCGTGATCGGTGTGGTCGCGCTAGGACTGGCCGGTTGTTCCACGGAGAACTCCAAACCGACTGCCGGCTCACCGAATTCGGGCTTGCGCGCGCCGCAGGTCATCGTTGACGGACAGCAGCGGCCGGTGAGCGGTGGGGTGACCTGCCACCGGGCGGGTGACAACGTCACGATCGGGATCGGCGACATCTCCAGCGGGGTCGGCGCGGTGGTGACGACGAGCGATCCGCCACAGGTTCGTACCGTCGGGCTCGGCACCGTCGACGGTGTCGCGCTGGGGTTCACGAGCTCCGAGCCCGGCGAGGCGGACCAGGCCGTCGCCGCCGTGCGGGGCAAGTCGTACGCGATCAAGGGCACCGCCAGCGGTAGTGACCTGAGCAATCCGCGGTCGCCGCAGCAGGTGAGCAAGAGCTTCGAGATGGATGTCGCCTGCCCGTAAGGTGCGCGATACGGCGTGACCCGCCAGGATGATTGGTCGTGACCACCCCGGCAGAGGATGCATCGCCCCGAGTGTCCCTGGGCACCGTACTGCGTGAGTGGGGCACCATCGGATGCATCGGTTTCGGTGGGCCGCCCACGCACATCAAGCTGTTACGCAGCCTGTGCGTGGAGCGGCGCCGCTGGATCGGTGCCACCGAGTTCGAAGACGCGATCGCCACCTGCAACCTGTTGCCGGGGCCGGCGTCGACGCAGCTGTCGATCTATTGCGCCTGGCGCGTCCGTGGCCGCCTGGGTGCGCTGGTGGGTGGCGCCGCATTCATCATTCCGGGGCTCATCGTCATCCTCGGCCTGGCGGCGTTGTTCCTGGCCGGTTCCCCACCACGGTGGGTGCTGGCCGCCGGGGCCGGCGCGGGCGCGGCGGTGGCCGCCGTCGCCGTCCATGCCGGGGCCGCATTGGTTCCTGCCAGTTGGCAGCGGCGTAGCAGCTCCATCCGGTGGCTGGGGTATGTCGCATCGGGCGCGGTCGCGGCGGCGCTGCTGGGCCCGTGGCTGGTGGTGGTGTTGTTGGCCTGTGGCGCAATCGAATTGGTGCGGACGACGACGCTGCCCCGGTCCGGTGCTCGCAGCATGCCGGTCCTGGCGTTCCAGTCCCTCGCGCTGGGCACGCTGGGTTCGCTGTGCTGGGTGGCGTTGAAGGTCGGCGCGCTGTCGTACGGCGGCGGCTTCGTCATCATTCCGCTCATGCAGGCCGATGCCGTTGACCACTACCACTGGATGACCGGGGCGCAGTTCCTCAATGCTGTTGCGCTGGGCCAGATCACGCCGGGACCGGTGGTGCAGACTGTCGCCGTCGTCGGCTATGCCGCCGCGGGACTGCTCGGCGGGGTGCTGGCCTCGGTGGTGGCCTTCAGCCCGTCGTTCCTGTTCATCCTGTTGGGCGCCAGGCACTTCGACCGGATTCGCAGCAATGGATACGTGCGGGCCTTCCTGGACGGCGCGGGTCCGGCCGCTGTCGGTGCCATCCTCGGCTCGGCGGTGCCACTGGCCATGTCGATCAGCCAGACCTGGCAGTACGTCGTGCTGGCGGTGGCGGTGGTCGCGGTGTTCAGCCGGGTCAACGTCGTGATCACCTTGCTGCTGGCCGCCGGGGCCGGCGTCCTCGCCACCGCATTCGGCCTGCCCTTGCCGGGCTGATCTGTCCGGTCGGGGAATGTCATCGACCGCCCGACCGTCTTACAATTGAGGTGCAGTTATTGCCTATTTGTATTTGTTGTTTCGGAGGTTGGCCATGGCCAAGTTCAGAACGATTGCATCGATGACAACACTCGTCTTGGGCCTCGTGGCTGCGGGTTTGGGCTTCGGCTCGGGTATCGCGAGCGCCTCGCCGGCGGTCGGTCCGGGGACGATCCCGATGGACCACGGCTGGGGTTGGGGTGACGGTGATTGGGATGATCACCACGGTCACGGCCGCGGCTGGGGTAGTAACCGCGGCTGGGGCCCCGGCTACTACCCGCCGCCGTGCCTGACCGTCCCATACGTCACCATCTGCGCCTAGAAGTCCGCAGGGCCTGCGAGGGCTGTCAGCAGCAATTCGGGTCGAGCACCCGGCACAGCGCGGCGAGTGCGTCGCGCCGCGGGGTGTGGTGCACGTTCATGCCCTGACGTTCGGATATGACGAACCCGGCGGCGCGTAGCTGGCCGAGGTGGTGACTGACCGTCGATTCGGCCAGGCCCACAACGGCGGCGAGGGAGCCGGTGGTACAGGGCTCGTCACACGTGAACAGCAGCGACATCAGTTTCACACGCGCGGGGTCGGCGAGTGCCTTGAGCCGCATGGCCAGGTCGAGGGCCGCGGCGTCATCCGTCGGGCTCGCGGCTACCGGGGCGCAGCACAACGGCGCCGACATGTCGATCACGGGCAGTGCCTTGGGCATGGCACCGATGATACCCCAGCTTGTTGACATATATCGAAAAGGTGCGTAGAACAGTCTTGCGCGCAGATTCGACATACGTCACATACCCCAGGAGGTCTGCAATGTCTCGTGTCCAGCTGGCTCTGAACGTCGACAACCTCGACGAGTCGATCGCCTTCTACCGCAACCTCTTCGGCGCCGAGCCGGCCAAGGTGAAGCCCGGCTACGCCAACTTTGCGATCGCGAATCCGCCGCTCAAACTGGTGCTGCTCGAGAACCCGGGACACGGCGGGTCGGTCAACCACCTGGGCGTGGAGGTCGAATCCAGCGACGCCGTGCACGCGGAGATCGCCCGCCTCACCGACGCAGGGATGTTCACCGAAGAGGAGATCGGCACCACCTGTTGCTTCGCCACGCAGGACAAGGTGTGGGTGACCGCCCCCGGCGGGGAACGCTGGGAGGTCTACACCGTCCTCGCCGACAGTGACACCTTCGGCGCGGCCCCGAGTGGATCGGACGATGCGGTGTGCTGCGGGGCGCAGGCATGACGCAGACCGCTGACGCCGCTCCGGCGACAGCTCGACTCTCGACGCTCGACCGGTATCTGCCGGTCTGGATCGGGTTGGCGATGGCGGCCGGGCTCTTGCTGGGCCGCTGGGTCCCCGGACTGGACGTCGTGCTGGAAAAGGTTCAGGTGGACGGCATTTCGCTGCCGATCGCGCTGGGCCTGCTGATCATGATGTATCCGGTGCTGGCCAAGGTCCGGTACGACCGGCTCGACACCGTCACCTCCGACCGCAAGCTGCTGGTGTCGTCGCTGGTGCTGAACTGGCTGCTCGGCCCGGCTTTGATGTTCGCCTTGGCCTGGCTGTTCCTCGCGGACCTGCCCGAGTACCGGACCGGACTCATCGTTGTCGGTCTGGCGCGGTGCATCGCCATGGTGATCATCTGGAACGACCTGGCGTGCGGCGACCGAGAGGCCGCGGCCGTTCTGGTGGCGCTCAATTCGGTGTTCCAGGTGCTGATGTTCGCGGTGCTCGGCTGGTTCTATCTGTCGGTCCTCCCGGGCTGGTTGCATCTGCCGCAGACTTCGATCGCAACGTCGCCCGGCCAGATCGCGAAATCGGTCCTGATCTTCCTCGGCATCCCGTTGGCAGCCGGCTACCTGTCACGTCGTCTCGGGGAAAACGTCAAGGGCCGCACCTGGTACGAGTCGACGTTTCTGCCCCGGATCGGGCCGTGGGCACTGTACGGGTTGCTGTTCACCATCGTGATCCTCTTTGCGCTGCAAGGGCATCAGATCACCACTCGCCCATGGGACGTCGCCCGTATCGCGCTCCCGCTGCTGGTCTACTTCGCGATCATGTGGGTCGGTGGTTACGTGCTGGGAGCCGCCCTCGGACTCGGCTACGAACGCACCACGACGCTGGCGTTCACCGCGGCGGGTAACAACTTCGAACTGGCCATCGCCGTCGCCATCGCGACGTGGGGCGCGACCTCCGGCCAGGCCCTGGCCGGCGTCGTCGGGCCGCTGATCGAAGTGCCGGTTCTGGTAGCGCTGGTGTATCTGTCGCTGGCGCTGCGGCCGCGGCTGAGGAGTGTGCCCGCATGAGCCCCAAACCCAGCGTGCTGTTCGTCTGCGTGCACAACGCCGGCCGGTCGCAGATGGCGGCCGCGCTGTTGACTGAGCTGTCCGACGGGCAGATCGAAGTACGTTCTGCGGGAACGGCTCCCGCCGATGCGATCAACCCGGTCGCGGTCGCGGCCATGGCCGAACTCGGCATCGACATCACGGCCGAAGCGCCCAAGGTGCTGACGGCTGACACGGTGGAAGCGAGCGACGTGGTGATCACCATGGGCTGCGGTGACACCTGCCCGTACTTTCCGGGGGTGTCCTACCGGGACTGGAAACTCGATGACCCGGCGGGGCAACCCATCGAGGCCGTCCGGCCCATCCGCGATGCCATTGCCGAGCGGGTCCGGGACCTGGTCGCCGAACTGCTGCCGCGCTAGGCGAGACTCCCGAGGTACGCCTGCGACTCGATCAAGCCCTCGTCGCTGGGAGCCTGCCCTTCGCCGAACACCCGTTGCTGCTGCTTGGCCCGCAGATCGTGGTGTGCGTCAGCGGGTTTGACGAATCCGTAGCGGCGGCGCGCCTCTTCTGGAGTGAACACGGCATCGGTGATCGCCGGGATGCCGAGGATGTACGGCGCGGCCACCTGGGTCACCGACGGCGCGATCAGCTGCGCCACTGCGAGTTTCAGCCGTGGGCTTCGATCGACGATGCCGTAGGCAACCTTGAGTACCGGGCGCACGGCGATGTCGACGACGCGGGGCTGGTCGAAACCGCTGAGCTTGCGCATCCAACGCGGCATGGTGGCAATCGTGCCCGCGCGCAGGACGAGGTTGATGAGCTCGACGACCGGCTTGAGCGCCCACGGCGCCGGCGGCAGTACGACCTTGGCGTTGAGCAGGTGGTCCATCATGGCGCGGGCCGCTTCACTGACCGCCAGATGTGGGCGCATCTCGTCGAAGTACGCGCGAACACCGGCGCTGGTACGCGGTACGTCGGCCGGGTCGCAGGTCTGGAATTCGGCCGCGACGGCGCACTCTTCCCAGTACTGGTTCTCTTCCTCGGGGGTGAGCTTGCCGCCGCCGTACATCTCGTAGGCGGTCAGTACCGAATGCCATCCGGTCAGCAGGATCCACAGCTGTGAGTGCGGGTTGTTGGCGTCGTACTTGTTGCCGCTGACCGGCTCTGTGCCAATCGCTTTCGAGTGCACCTTCACCAGCACGTCGGCGGCCTTGACCACGGACTCGCTGTCGCCGAACGCGACAGTTGCGAAATACCGGACGGTGCGGTCATACCGGGTGCGCGGCCGGTCGTAGTTGGCCTGTGTGGCATCGACGGCCGCGATCAGCGACGGGTCGAGTTCCTCGACCACGACAGCGCGCTGCAGGCCCGTCACCGGAGTGGTGGTGTGTCCCCATACCTTCCAGGTGACGGTGCCGGGGCCGAAGAAGCCGTAGTCGGCGAGGGGTTGCACTGGCTGGGGCACGACTTACTCCTTGATCGTCAGGCCGCGGCGAACGCGCGGCACATGAGTCGTCCGTAAAACTCACCGAGATTGTCTGCGTCCCAGTCGTTCTCGGGGTCGAGCAGGGACCGGACCGCCGCCTCGCTGGACGACACGAACAGTTCGGTCAGAACCGGCATCTTGCGATTGAGGTCGGTGGTCTGCCACCACGTCGTCAGTGCCGGTGCGATCCAGCGCGACGAGCTGCTCGCGAGTGCGCGGCGGGTCTCCGCGACCATGTCGGCGACCGCCGGGTCGGCGTGCGCCAGGTAGACGAAACGCCAGGTATCCGGCTGGTCCTCGACGGCGTGCAGCAGCGCGCGATAGCCGTCGATGAACGCCGCCTCCGGGTCGTCGCCGCGGCCGGTGTGCAGCGCCGCCAGCAGGGTTTCGCGCAACGACTCGCCTTCGCGATCCAGCAGGGCGGCAAGGAGTTCCACGCGGTCCTTGAAGCACGAATAGACAACCGGCCGGGTGACGCCGAGGTGGGTGGCCACGGCGCCGATGGTCACCGCCGCGGTGCCGAATTCCGCAGCGATCTGTAGTGCGGCATCGAGGATCTGCGGACGGCGGCGCTCCGGGCCCAGGTGGGCGGCCCGCTCGCGGGGCTTCGTTGCGGCGTCGGTGGCCATGAACTGAATGTAGCAGGATTATTCTTGTTTGAATAATTTTTCTTCATCCTTGTAGGATTGCTCGCCATGACCATGCTCAACCCGCACAAGCCGGACTTCGCCGACTTTGACGAGCGGACCCAGCAGATCTTCATCGCCACCATCGAGTTCTTCGAGAGCCACGGCAAGGCCTGGCTGACGCAGCAGGACCGCGACCGCGTCTGGTACGCGGAGTTCATCGAATTCCTCAAGAAGGAAAGGGTTTTCGCGACGTTCCTGACGCCGGCATCGGAAGCCGACGGTAACCCCGACAAGCGCTGGGACACCGCACGCAACGCGATGTTCAGCCAGATCCTCGGCTTCTACGGCATGCAGTACTGGTACGTCTGGCAGGTCACGATCCTGGGGCTCGGCCCCATCTGGCAGTCATCCAACACCGCGGCCCGCAAGCGGGCTGCCCAGCTTCTCGAGGCCGGGGAGATCTTCGCGTTCGGCCTGTCGGAGAAGGAGCACGGCGCGGACGTGTACTCGACGGACATGGTGCTGACGCCGGTCGACGACGGCTACCGGGCGAACGGCGGCAAGTACTACATCGGCAACGGCAACCTGGCTCGCATGGTGTCGGTGTTCGGCCGCCGGGCCGACAAGCCGATCCTGGACAGCTCGACCGCGCTGGACGGCGGCAAGCCCGACGAGGATTTCGAGGGGTATCTCTTCTTCGCGGCCGACAGCCAGCATGCCGACTACAAGCTGCGAAAGAACGTCGTCAACGGCCAGATGTACGTCGCCGCTTTCGATCTGGAGAACTACCCGGTCGCCACAGAGGACATCCTGCACGCCGGCAAGGGCGCGTTCCACGCCGCGATCAACACCGTCAACATCGGCAAGTTCAACCTCGGCTTCGGTTCCATCGGCACGTGTGAGCACGCCATGTACGAGGCCGTCACGCACGCCGAGAATCGAATCCTGTTCGGAAAGCACGTCACCGAGTTCCCGCAGATCCGCCGCATGCTGACCGAGGCCTACGCCCGGCTGGTCGGCATGAAGCTCTACAGCGAGCGCGCCATCGACTACATGCGGTCAGCGTCCTCGACTGATCGGCGCTACCTGCTGTTCAACGCCATCGAGAAGATGACCGTCACTCGTGAGGGCGAGAAGATCATCACGCTGCTGTCGGACACGATCGCCGCGCGTGGCTTCGAGAACGACATGTTCTTCGGGATGGCGCTGCTGGGTTCGACCGGTCTGCCGCGCCTGGAAGGCACTGTGCACGTCAACATGGCGCTGTCGCTGAAGTTCATGCAGAACTTCATGTTCCGTCCCGCCGACGCCGGACTGCTGGCGCTGCAGCAGCTTCCCGTCGAGTACTCGCCCAACGCGGCTACGCGGGCACTGGCCACCGGCCTACGTGCGGCCGGCTCGGCACTCATCCCGCGCGTGGCGCGAATTCCGGTGGCGCCGGCGGCATTGCGGTCCGACCGCCTGCCGGTGGTGCGCCGCCGTCGGGACTTCACCAACGACGACTTCCTGTTCCGTCAGGGTCCCAGCCGTGGCCTCGGGCGGGTGGCGTTTGCGGACTGGCGATTCATCTTCGGGCAGTTCGAGCACATCCCCAACGTCGCGGTGTTCCTCAAGCAGGCCAACGGGTTCCAGACCCTGCTGGCTGCGGCCACACCGACCGCCCAGCAGCAGAACGACGTCGATTTCCTGTTCGCGATCGGTGAGCTGTTCACGTTGCTGCCCTACGCGCAGCTGATCCTTGAGCAGGCCGTCATCGACCACACCGACGACGACGTGCTGGACCAGCTTTTCGAGGTTCTGGTCACCGACTTCTCCCGGCACGCCACCACGCTGCATTGCAAGCCGACCGCCACCGCGGCGCAGAAGAAGCTCGCGCTGGATCTGATCGTGGAACCGGTGGGCGACCCGGAACGCCTGGAGCGCATGGTCCGTACGGTGCGGGACCTGGCAGGTCGGTACGAGATGGCGCCCTAGTCGGACACGAACTGAGTGACGTAGGCACTCAATGGAACCAGCGAAATCCGGTCCAGCAGCTCCTGTGCGGCGGCGCGGTCCTCGGCCGTGCCCGTGCACTCGATGCGGCCCAGCAGCCAGATGATCGGGGCGAGCGAGCGGTGTTCGGTGACACCGGCAGGCAGTTCGCCGTTCCAGCTCGGCCCGGTGATGGCATAGGTCTGCGGCGTCGTCCAGGCGACGTGCTCGTCGGCGTCATCGAACACGTCGGCCCGGCCGGAGAGCACCTGGAACAGGTATCTGCGATCGGCGGCGTCCGGCAGTGTCAGCACCCAGGGCTCGGCGTTCACGTCGAGGAACCGGTCGACGTACATGGCGTCGGTGGTGCTCGTCCGCATGAGTTGCTGCAGTGGGCAGCGGCGGGGTGCGGTCGCACCTTCGGCGCGATAGGCCCGGCGAGCCGTGGGGCCGGCCAGGATCACCAGTGCAGCCATGGCGATGGACAACGTGCCGCACCACGGCAGGACATCGGCTGCTGACATGACGGCCGTGCTCCAATCCGGGTGTGGCCCATGGTTGGTCGCGGGCCGGGTTCGGTCCGCTCATCCCACTGTGCAGGACGGCGCTGCCTGAAGTCTTGACATCTAGAGACTGATTCTTGACAGTTCGGGACAGCGCCATCCAGGGCAACAGCCGAGTATCAGCAGGGGGCGCCGGGCGGCGTGTAGTACGGCACGCCTTCGTCTGTGTAGCAGGGAACTTCACCCGCGACATACGGGACGTGCGCCGCCGCAATGGCAGTGCCGACGGCGACGTCGCCCGCGATGTTGGTGCAGCCGCCGGCGGAGAAGTGCCGGCCGCCCGCGCTGGCGCAGACATCCGCGGCGGCGGTGGGGGCCACCGTCAACGGCGCCACGGCCAGGGCCACGCCCATCAGTGGGACGGAAACCAGTGCGGTGATGCGTGGTGTCATGGTGCTCCTTGGGTTGATCAAGGCGAAATCGGCTCGCGTCGAGTACGTTTCGTGGCTTACGGGAGTTTTGTCACGGCCGGTGGCTGCCAGGTGCCATCGATGATCGACGGCGGGTTCTGCTTCGGCCAGTAGAGGCGCAGCATGAGGTTGAAGGCGCCGGCGGGTGCGGGCAACCAGTTGGCCTGCTTCTCCGGTCCCGGATTGTCGTGCTGCAGATACAGATCCACGGATCCATCGGGGTTGCGGGCCAGGTTGTCGCGCTGGCTGAGCGTGAAGCGGTTGAGGGGATTGGCGACGAAGAAGTAGCCCTCGTCGTACATCGTCAGTGACCAGAAGCCCTCGGCGGGAGGCAGCTGGTCCTTGGCGAAGTGCATCACGTACTTGTTGGCGCCGTTGTACGGCTGGCCCGCGGCATCGGTTTTCGATGTCGGGTAGACCGCGTCCTGGGGCCGGTTCGCGCCCAGCCCGATGGCGGTGATCAACGCGCGCTGCAGGTAATCGGTGCCGTATTCGCCCGTCTTGGTGGTGAATTGCCACCCGTTGATGGTGTTCAGGGTGCCGTAGTGGCCCATGATCTTCGCGACGCCGTCCTTGGGTACGGACTTCAGCGCGGCAGCCACATCGGCATCGAGCTTGGTGATGTCGAATTTCTCGCCGGGCACGATGCCGATGCGGGCCATCTTCTCGATGATCGGCTTGTCGGCCGCGGCGGGCGGGTTGTCCTTCAGCAGGGCGGCAAGCATGTCGAAATAGGCTTCGGTACTGAGGTTTTCAACCTGGTCACGGACCGGGGTCTTCATGTCGATGCTGGGGTCGACCTTCCCGGCCGGCGGGGTGTAGGGCTTTCCGTATGAACTCAGCGGCACCAGCGAAATCTGGTCCTGCATCGCGTGCACGGCGGCATAGTCCGCAGGCGTGCCATCGCAGTAGATGCGACCCATCAGCCACACCGTCGACGTCGGCGACTTGTACTCCGTCACGCCCGCGGGCAGCGTGCCCTTCCAGTTCGGGCCGGTGATGGCGTAGGTCTGCGGGCCGGTGCCCGTCGTGCGTTTGCCGGGAACCTGGAACACATCTGTCCAGCCCGACAGCATCGGGAAAAGGTAGTACCGGTCGTGGGCGTCGGGCAGCGTCAGGATCCACGGCTCGTCTTTGACGTCGATGAACCCATTTGTGTAGAGCGTGTCGGCGTTGGGCGCCGTGACGTCGCGGAACGCGGCGTTCGGGTACTCCTGCATGCGCATCAGTTGCCCCATCGGGGCCCGGGGCGCCTGCACCTGGGCGACGTTCGTCATGACCCGCCGCGTCATCTCGACGGTGTTGAGGGCGTAGCCGTAGACGTACGCGTCGACCGCGATGGCCTTGGCCTCGTCGGCGGACAGCTTCGACGGTTTGCTGGATGTGGCACAGCCGGCGGCTGTGGCCGCCAGCGCTGTGATGGTCAGGGCAGCCAGCGTCCGGGTCCACCGGCGATGTCTGTGCAGCATACGGGAAGTGCTCCTATTTCGTTGTTGTGCAGGACACATTGCCTGTACCTGCGGCGCGACGCTGCACCGGCTGATCGTGGGATTCGACTGTGCTGCACCATACCGGTTTGTGTCTTGACATTTCGCGACAAATTTTTGACAGTTAGAGACATGGCGATGATCCGGGGTACGGCGCTCACGTGCTTTCCCGAGTTGGTTGCTGAACTCGGCGGCGACGGTGACGCGCTGCTGGCCGCGGCGCATATCGCGAGCGCGGACATCGGCCGTCACGATCGGTTCATCTCCCTGCCCAGCGGCGCCCTGGCGCTCGAGGCCGCGGCGGTGGCACTGCGCACTCCCGATTTCGGACGTCGACTTGCATTGCGCCAGAACATCGACATCCTCGGACCCGTCGGGCTGGCGGCCCGCAACGCCGAAACGGTCGCCGATGCGTTCGTCATCTTCGACAAGTTCATGGCCGCCTACAGCCCCGCGATCAGTGCCCGGATCACCGTCCCCGCCGGAACCGACCTGCGCCGCTTCGAGTTCGAGTACCTCCTGGACCCGGCACCGCCGCAGGCGCAGGCCATCGAGTTGTCGCTCGGTGTCACGCTGCAGGTGCTGCGACTTTTCCTGGGTCCGGACTACCGCCCGCTCGCGGTGCACCTGCCGCATTCGGCGCGCACCCCGGCCGGCGAGTACCAGTCCTACTTCGGCTGCCCGCCGTCATTCGGTGAACCGGTCGCCGGCTTCACGCTGCGCGCCGCCGACCTGGAGCGGCCGTTGCCCACCGACCGCATCGCGCATCAGACGGCCATGGACTACCTCATGAACACCATCGGTGAATCTGAGCCTGCCACAACGCAATTGGTCCGCACCCTGGTCCGTCAGTTGCTGCCGGGTGGAGCCGTGGGGCTGCAGGACATCGCCCGGCATGTCGGCCTGCACCCGAAGACGCTGCAGCGACGCCTGTCGGCCGAGGGCGCGACGTTCGGTGACCTGGTCGATCAGATCCGCCGCGAGACCGCGCAGCGGTTACTGCTCGATACCGAGCTGACCCTCGACCAGCTCTGCCGGAATCTCGGCTATGCCGAACAGAGCGTGCTCACGCGGTCGTGCAAGCGGTGGTTCGGCACGACGCCCACGGCCTACCGGAACGGCCGGCGCTGACGACTCAGCCGAGCCGCGTCCAGAGGCAATAGCCGGAGAACTCGACCGAGGACGCGGTGGGCGCCACGTCGAAGTGCAGCGTTTGGTCCGGTCCGCCGTCGGTCGCCACGGGCGCGCTGACCACACCGGCGCTGATCACCGCGCGCTGCTCGACATGGCATCGGTTCCCAGGACCGAGCGGCGTGCCACTCCACTTGCCGGACATCAGGTTTGGATTACGCATGCCCTGACCGTGCAGGGCGATGACGGGGCCGGTGCTCCACCAACGGTCGCTGGGTTCCGCGGGTAGTGCGACGGGCTGCCAGCGCCCTTCGTGGCACTGCAGCGGGGTGTTGGCGCCCGACCTGGGCGCCGGCGTCGTCGGCATGGTGGTGGCTTCGTCCGCCGTCGGCGGACACGGCTGATCCTGTTGTGGCGCAACGGGATCAGCCGCGCAGAGGGGCGCGACCGCGGTCGCCAGGGCGACTGCGGCCATCGCGACGGTCGTGCGAATCATGGCTACAGCTTCGTCAGATCGGTCTTCATCAGCATGACGTTGTACTCACTCCACAGTGACAGGTTCCAGTACAAGTCGGTACCCGTGCCCAGGGTCGACGGCGACCAGGGTTGCATCATGGGCGCGTAGATGCCGCCGTTCTGTTGCGGTATCAGCACGGTGGCCGCCGACCACGTGCCCTGTGGGGCGTCGGCGGTGCGCAGCACGACGTTGTTGAACTGGTCGGCGTAGAGCGTCACGTACTTGCCGAGCGTCGGGTTGTACTGCACCGACATCTCGCTGACCTGGTTGCCCGGCTTGCCGATGCCACACGCGCCGGTGTCCCTGCCGAACACCACGCCGGCCTTCGACGGGTCCTTGTACCAGCCCTGTTTGATCGCACCGATGCCGAACCAGCCGCCTGCGCTGCCCTTGTTGTAGTACTCGTACTTCGACACGTCGAGGATGTCGGCTTCGGCCACCCGCGAGATGTAGGCCGCTCCGCCACGGCCGTTCGGGGTGCCATACGAGTAGACGTAGCCGTCCCCCGGACGAACCAGGGCCGCCTGCTGGAAATTGGCGTTGCCGCCCCAGTTCTGGCGGACGCTCTGCGGTGCGATGGTCCAGTTCTCGCCGTTGTCGGTCGAGTAGGCCATCGCCGAGTAGTTCGTCGTCCATTGCCCGGGCGCGCCCCACTGCTTGACCGACATGAAGCTGAGGTACTGGGTGGCGCCGAACTGGGTGCCCGGCGTCGGCACCGAGATGCCGGAGGTCGGGATCAGCGTCACCCCGGACGGTAGACCCGCCGGGAGTTTGGCGGGCAGGATGATCTGGCGTGCTGTCGTCGGCGACGACAGCGGCGTACCGCCGAACATGTTGCCGTTGAACCACTGACCGGCCGGGATCGAGATGCCGTCGGCGAGGTTGGCATCCGACGAGCGGAACAGGATGTTGTTGAGCCAGTTCCCGGTCATGTTGGGGCCGCTGAAGGTGTCGCCGAACGCCATCAACACCTGGTGCTCGTTGATCGGGGTGCTGGGATCGTCGGCGATGCCGTTGTCCCACGCGGTGCCGACGTCGGTGCCCCAGACGCCGAACCGGTTGTAGGTGTCGTTGGGCGCGAAGTTACCCGTCACCCAGTCGACGAAACTCGTCGAGGGACTGAGCTGTTGACCCGGTGTGGGCCAGGCCGGCCGCGGGTTCATGACCGTGGTGAGTGCGGCCATGGGATTGCTCAGCACCTGGCCGGTGGTGGTGAGTGCGCTGACGACGTTCTGCGGCTTGATCGCCGTCAGGAGGTTGTCGATCTCTTTGCGCGCGAACGCCAGCACGGTCCACGCCAGCGTCGGCTGGGCCGGGCTGCCGAACGGGTTGAACGCCCAATTCAGCGCGCCGGACACGGCTTTCATCACGGCGGCCACCGGGTTGGTCGGCTTGACCGTGGGTGCGGTGACGTTGGGGGTGAGCAGGTTCGTCGTCGCCGACACCGGGCTCGGCGACGCCGTGACCGCACTGGTGGTGACCTTCATGACCGTGGGTGCGACGGCCGCCACGCTAACCGGCTTGGGCGCCGCGGTCTGCTGGGCGGCCAGCGGCTTGGCGGCGGGCTTGTCCGGAGTCAGCTGTGGACGTTTCGGGGTTTTCGGGACCGTCGCGGTGTCGCTCGGGTTGTCGTTCTTCGGCTTGTTCGTGCGCTCACGGCCCTTGGCCGGTGGCTTGGTGGGTTTGTCGGTCTTGGGTTCGGGCGTGGTCTCGGCCTTGGGATCGGACTTGGGATCGGCCTTGGGGTCGGACGAGCTGTCGCCGGTGCTGCCCGCGGCCGGAGTCTCGGTCTTGTCGCCGCCCTTCTTGGGCCGGGGCTTGTCGCGACGCGGCTTGGTGGGGCTGCCCGAAGTGCCGGACGCGCCGGCGTTCTCGCCTGTCGTGGACGTGGCCGCCGGGCCGGCGGGCGTTCCTGATTCAGTCTGGTCGGCCCATGCGACGCCTTGGCCCGATGCGATCGCGGTTCCGATGCCGAGTGCGACGGCGAGCCTTCCGACCCGGCCGACGTAGCGTGCGGCGCTCATCGTGTCTCCCTGCTGTTTCAGCTAATTAACTAATGGAACAACATCGGCTCGAACCGCGGGAGACTTTTGGACGGTTGTTTCAGTTTCGACACCGTCAGCGAAGCAGCCCGGCCTCGCGGAGTGCGTCCTCGTACAACTCGATGGCGTGGTCGATGCCGCGATCGACCCAGCTGTCGACGAAGGCCACCCGGTCGGCGATCAGCTGGATTCCGGTGGCCCAGCGCTCGAAATCCCCAGTGCGGCGCAGGATGTCGATCTGGACGCGGGTGCCCTTGATGTGGATGAACCCGCCCAGCTCGGTCGTCTGCGGGCGTAGCACCGTGACGTCGAAGCCTTCGATCCGGCCGTCGTCGACGAGGGCCTGCAGGTAGCCGCGGGCGTCGCGCAGCGCCGCGAGGGCATGCAGTTCCCGTCCCGGGGTGGGCAGTCCCCAGGCAATCCAGATTCCGGTCTCGGACATGGCGCCTTACGCTACGCGCGAGCCGAGCAGTCGGCGGGGAAGACGCGGACGCCGCATGGTGCGCGCCACCCATTCTCCGAGGGTCACCCCGGCGGCCAGCGTGCAACCGACCATGACGGCGGTGAACAGATTTGAGATGGCCGCCAGGGTCTGGCCGGCCATGATCTCGGACAGCCCGCGGTAGACGGCGAGACCGGGCACCAGCGGAGTGATGCCGGCGACGGCGACGATGATCGGCGGGACGACGGCGCGCCGCGCCAGCAGGCCGCCGGCCAGGCCGACGACGGTGGCGGCGACCGCGGAGGCCACGATCGGGCCGAGCCCCGCGTTCAGGATCGACCCGACCAGACCCGCGCCGACAGCGCCCGACGCGAACGAGGTGGTGAGCGCTTTCAGCGACGCGTAGCTGGCGAGCGCGAAGGCCGCCGACGCCAGGCCGCCGGTGAGCACCATGATCGGCAGCGGCGCATAGGGGAGCACCTCCTGCTGCATCGGCGGCAGGCTCGCGCCGAGGGTGCTGGTCAGTCGCAGCGCGATGCCCACGCCGCCGACCAGGCCCGCGGTGTAGACCATCACCTCGATGAACCGGCCGGCCGCTGTGACGGGCGCACCCGTGATGGCGTCCTGCACCGAACCGACGAGCGACAGCCCGGCCATGAGCACGATGATGCCGGACACGATGATGCGGTACGGCGCGACGATGGCGCTGTGCTCGATGGCCAGCTTGTAGATGAACGCGGCCGGGACCGTCGCCATGAAACCGCCCATGACCTGCTGGAAGAAGTAGGGCAGCCCGAGCTTGCCGAGAGAGACGTTGGTTCCGTAGATCGCGGCGGTGGTCACGAACGAGACGACGGCGAGCGTCGGGCTGCCGCCGAGCATGAGCGTCACCGCGGCCGCCATCAGCGCCCAACCCGACAGCGCGACCTTGCGTGAATACGGATGGTCGGCGGCGACGATGTGGTCCAAGGCCGCGCGGGCGGGCTTGAGGCCGAGGTGGCCGCGGCCGATCTGCCGCAGCAGCGTGTCCACCTGCTCGAGCCGGGTGTAGTCCAGCGAGCGGTACTTCACCGTGCGCATGTAGTTGGTCGGCGGCAGTCCCGGACCGCGGCGGGCAGAGACGTGGATGGCGTTGTAGGTGACGTCGACGGCGCAGTCCGGCAGCCCGTAGGTCGCGGCGACGAACGCGATCTGCTTACTGGTGTCAATGGCACCGGTGCCGGAGTCCAGCAGCACCTCGCCGACGTTCATCGCCAGCTCGACCACTTCGGTGACGGCGCGCTCGTCGCTCAGGTCGACGGGCTGTGCCGGTGCGATGACGGGCAGTCCCGCGGTGTCGGCGGTGGACGGCCGGTCACCGAGAATTCGCCGCCGCGCGGAGGCGACGCGATCACGCAGTGTCACAACAGAATCGTAGGTCCCAGGTGTGAACCGCCAGCATTTGCGCGGTGCCGTGTGCCAGATCACGGCCGGGCGACGTTCGGTTGGCCGTCGGTCCGCCGACTACACCTTGCGAACGCGTTCAGAGGGGAGTCGGCGTGAGGGACTTTCGGCCGGGCGGCCGATGGTGGCGGCGGTCGGCCCGCTGGTGGCCGGTGGTGGTGGCGTTGTTGGTCACGGTCGCCCTCGCGATCGCCGGCGAGCATTGGTTGGCGGTCCTCGCCGGTCACCGGCTGAAGTGATGCCCGCCGCATCACCGGGCATGTGCAGGAACCGCCGACCTAGGATTGAGGTCAGCGTGGGGCGAGGGGGATGAAGGTGACCGACGATCCGGTGATCGCGCAGTTGTTGCAAGCGGTCGAGCAGAGTCCGGACGCACTGGCTCTGCGCCTGCACCTGGCAGGACTGCTGGCGGAACGGGGCCGGCACGCCGAGGCGTTGACGCACTGCGGTGCGGTGCTGGCCGCCGACCCGACCGACACCACGGCGCAGGGCTTGTTGCAGCAATGCACCGCGGCGCTTGCTGCCCCGGCACCACCGCCGGAATCTGTTGTACCGCAACCAAAGCCATCGTTCGACTGGGAAGCGGCGGAGGACCAGGTATCCGACATCATCAAGCCGGCGTTCGTCGACGAACCCGCTCAGGCAGTGGGTGAGGACGACTTCGAGGCGGTTACCCGCAGCGAAGTCCGGCTCGCCGACGTCGGTGGCATGGACGCTGTCAAGAAACAACTCGAGCTCTCGCTGCTCGGGCCGCTGCGTAACCCTGAGTTGATGAAGGCCTACAAGATGTCGGCGCGCGGCGGTCTGCTGCTCTACGGACCGCCCGGGTGCGGGAAGTCGTTCATCGCCAAGGCGGTGTCGGGCGAGTTGGGCGCGAACTTCTATCAGGTCGGCATCGCGGACGTGTTGCACCGATGGTTCGGTGAGAGCGAGCGCAGCATCCGCTCGGTCTTCGACACTGCGCGGCGCAACGCGCCCTGTGTGCTGTTCTTCGACGAGGTCGACGCACTGGGCCACCGCCGGTCCGCGTTGAGCGGTACGTCCGGCATCCGGACCATCGTCAACACGCTTCTGGAGGAACTGGATTCGGCATCGGCCAGCAACGACGGTGTGTACATCCTGGGCGCCACCAACGCGCCGTGGGATGTCGACGCGGCGCTGCGCCGACCGGGACGTTTCGACCGGATGGTCTTCGTCGGTCTGCCCGACACCGAGGCCCGGGCCAGCATCGGGCGACTGCATCTGCAGGATCGCCCGATCGAGGGAATCGACCTGTCCGCATTGGCGGCCCGGACGGCAGGATTCTCCGGCGCGGATCTGGCTCATGTCTGTGACACCGCAACGCAATTGGCGATGGCGGACTCGCTGCACACCGGGCAGGTGCGGCCGGTGCGGATGTCCGATGTGGAGGCGGCGCTGCGGCAGGTCCGCCCGTCTACCGGTCCCTGGTTCGATACGGCCCGCAACGTCGTCGAATTCGGCAATCGGGACGGTACCTACGACGAGCTGGCGAAGTACCTGCGTCGCAACAAGATTCGGTGACCGCCGAAAGTGTCGAGGCCGCGCTGCAGCGGGCGCGGCTGTACCTCGACGTCGACAACCATCAGCGCGCCCGCGAGGTGCTGGCCGCCGCGCTTTCGACGGCGCCGGATGACCCGGTGCTGTTGACCCTCGATGCCCAGGCCGCCGTCGGGCTCGGCGACTACATCGGTGCCGAGCGCCGGCTCTATGCGGCACTGAAATCAGCCCCTGATGACGAGCACGCGCTTCGCTTGTACGCGTTGGCACTTCGAGGGCAGGGCCGACTCAACGAGGCGAAGTGGATGGCATGGCGGGCCGTCTGCGTCGATCCGAACGGGTATCGGACCCACCTGGTGTACGCCCAGATCCTGTCGGACGAAGGCTGGCTGGATGCCGCACTGGCCGAGGCCACCGAAGCGATCCGTCTGGAACCCACCGATCCTTCGCTGTTTGTCCTACGAGGGAACATCTTTCGGAAGATGTCGCGAACCGCCGAGTCCGATGCGGAATACACTGCCGCGCTGCAGCTGCAACCCGATCACGCGGTAGCGACACACAACCTGGCGGTCAACCGGATGTCGCGGGGCCGGCTGTTGGGTGCGCTGCGGGGTTTCCTCGGCGCCGGCACGCTGGACCCGGCCCTCGGCGGTTTGGCGCGCAGCAACATCGCGCTCGCGATGGCCCGGTGGCTGCGGTGGTGCACTGCCGGAGTGTTGTTCCTCCTGTGGCTGCTGCTCGTCACGGCAGCTCCGGGGAACACGCTGGGGCTGTGGCCGCGAGTCGGGATCGCCGTGGCGACTGTCGGTCTCGGCGCCGCGCTGGGAAAGCTGGTTGTCACCGTCGGGCGCCGGACCTTGGCCTCGGCGCTGAAGAGCGGGCCACTGCTGGCGGTGCGCCTTGTCGTCGTTGTTGTCGCGGTGATCTTGGGAGCTCTCACAGTCGTCAGCCCCCGCCAGTTGGAGGTGGTGCAGATCGGTGCGCCGATGCTGCTCATCATGACCCTCGTGCTGGCCTGGGTAGGTCGCTTCACGCGGCAGTAGGAGATAGGAGGGTCGGTTAGTACGACTGGCCGTTGGCGTATCGCTCGCGCCGGAAGTGGCGGCCGTTGCCGCGGTTGCGGCTCTTGTACGTCGGCAACTGGGAGTCGCAGTTCGGGCAGATCAGCCGCAGGTTCTCGCGACGGTTGTTCGTTGGGTCGCCGTCGATGTGGTCCAGTACCAACACCAGCGGCAGGTCTTGCCAGGTTGTGTCGCCACCGCAGATGGCGCAGCAGCCGGATTGAGCGCCGAGAAGATAATCCCGGATGTAATGGCCTTGATGGCTGTCGATTCGCCCGACGCCCGTTTCAAGCCAACGTTTCGTGCTGGCGTCGCTGCGGGCCGATGCCTGGCATGCGTTACTGCAGTAGACCTTCTGACTGCGCTTCGAGAGCGGGCTACCGCAAGCGAGACATGACCTCATGCGCGGACACTACGACGGGCCACCGACAAGCGGCTACGGCTATCTGAGCCCCCTGTCAGGATTGAACTGACGACCTTCTGTTTACAAGACAGATGCTCTACCACTGAGCTAAGGAGGCATGCGGTTCGAGCATGCCCGAACCGCCCAGAATCCTAACCCGTCAGCGTCACTGGCTGGATCCCGGCTGGTCCTGCCCATTCTGTTCGACGGCTTGCCGCGCGGCCGCGGCCTTGGCGGCGCGCTTGCCGCGTTGGCGGCTCAGTGGGATGCGCCCGGCGATGTTGCTCAGCGGATTCACCGCGTCGTTGAGCACCAGCACCGCGTCGTACAGCTTGTCGACGGTCGGAGCCAGCCCGGCGAGCACGGGGGCCAGCTGGTTGAGGTTGTCGACGACGTCGTTCAACTTCATCAGGGCACCGTCGGGTGCGGTGAGGACGTCGATCGCGCCGCCCTCGTCGAGCAGCCGTTCGGCGATACCGCCTTCGCTGAGCAGTCGGTCCACGAGGCCGCCGTCGGAGAGCATCTTGTCGACGGGCCCGCCGTCGCCGAGGAGGCGGTCGGCGATGCCGTCGGCGCGCAGCACGCGGTCGACGACGCCGTTGTCGGCCAACAGGCGATCGGCGATGCCACCTTCGCCGACCAACCGATCGGCGATGCCCTCCGGTCGCAGGACGCGGTCCACGATGCCGCCGTCGGCGAGCACCTGATCCACGACGCCGCCTTCGGCGAGGCCACGGTCGGCCACTCCACCCGGGGCGAGCACCCGGTCGAGGATGCCGTCGGTGGACAACACGCGGTCGACGACGCCGCCGTCGGCGAGGACGCGGTCGGCCGGCCCACCCGGTTCGAGCAGCCGGTCGACGATGCCGCCCGAACTCAGCAGCCGGTCCACCACACCGCCGTCGGCGAGGACGCGGTCGGCCGGTCCGTCCTTGGCGATCAGGCGGGCGGCGATGCCGTCCTCACTGAGCACCCGGTCCACCACCCCGTCGGGGGCGAGCACCTGTTCGGCGAAGCCGCCCGGGGCGAGCACGCGGGACAACGCGCCGTCGTCGGATGTCAGCTGATCGAGCAGGCCGCCGTCGAGCGTCAGCCGGTCGATGACGCCGCCGGGTGCCAGGGCCCGTGTCACGGCGCCGCCCTCGGCGGTCAGGCGGTCGAGGAGGCCGCCGTCCTGGCTGATCTGATCGACCAGGCCGCCCGGGCGGAGCAACCGGTCGAGCACACCGCCCGGGGCGAGCGCCCGGCCGAGCGGAGCGTCGTCGTCGATCAGTCGGGTGAGGCGGCCGGCCCGGCTCAGGGCGTCGTCGAAGCCGAAGATGCGGCTCATCGACGGGGCGACGATGGCCGGCCCGCCGCCGTTGAGGCCGCGCTGAACGGCGGTGACGGTGTCGCCGGCGATCTCGAGGCCGACGGTGGCGATCTTGATCGGCGCCGCGGCCAGGTCTGACAGGGCTTTACCCAGATCCATCGGCCAAGTGTATGGCGCCGGTCACATCTGATGTGCCCTGGTGCGGGAGGTCTGGCAAATGGCCGCGCGACTCACAGTATCTTCACAGCCACCAGGCAGGGAGGATTTAAGGCCTGCGAGGACCATGGCTGCATGGCCATGGCTGCAGTTCCTGAGGCGACCCCCGAAGCGCGGATCCTGGTAGTCGACGACGAGACGAACATCGTCGAGCTGCTGTCGGTCAGCCTGAAGTTCCAGGGCTTCGAGGTGCACTCCGCCTCCAATGGCCCCGCCGCACTCGACAAGGCCCGCGAGGTCAAACCCGACGCGGTGATCCTCGACGTCATGATGCCCGGCATGGACGGGTTCGGTGTGCTGCGCCGCATGCGCGCCGACGGCATCGACGCGCCCGCGCTCTTCCTCACCGCCCGTGACAGCCTGCAGGACAAGGTGGCGGGCCTGACGCTCGGCGGCGACGACTACGTCACCAAGCCGTTCAGCCTCGAAGAGGTCGTGGCCCGGTTGCGGGTGATCCTGCGCCGCACCGGCCGTGGTGTCGAAGAGCCGCGCAGTGCCCGGCTGACGTTCGCCGACATCGAGCTCGACGAGGACACCCACGAGGTGTGGAAGGCCGGCGAACCGGTTTCGCTGTCGCCCACCGAGTTCACGCTGCTGCGCTACTTCATCATCAACGCGGGCACGGTGCTGTCGAAGCCGAAGATCCTCGACCACGTGTGGCGCTACGACTTCGGCGGCGACGTGAACGTCGTCGAGTCCTATGTGTCGTACCTTCGCCGCAAGATCGACACCGGCGAGAAGCGCCTGCTGCACACGTTGCGGGGTGTGGGTTACGTGCTCCGCGAGCCGCGCTGAGACACTTTTGGGCGGACATCGCCAACAATGGAGTGATGACACGCCGACTGGGCGAGCGCAGCGACGGGAGATGGCGCGGTACCCGCGGCATTCCGCTGCGGGTTGGGCTGGTCGCCGCGATGGTGCTGCTCGCGGCCTGTGGTCTGCTGGCCTCCGGCCTCGCCGTCACCTCGATCATGCAGCACAGCCTGATCAACCGCGTCGACGAGACGCTGCTGGATGCCTCGCGCAGCTGGGCACAGGAACCGCGGCGCATCCCGGCCACGCCCATCGAAGGCCCGAACCCGGCGCGGCCGCCGTCGAACTTCTATGTCCGCGGGATCGACCCGGACGGGCGGGTGTGGATCGCCGTCAACGACAACGACGCGCAACCGGCGCTGCCGGACAGCAATGACGTCGGGCCCGTCCCGACGACGGTCGGCTCGATCCACCACTCCGACGTGAAATGGCGGGCCATGACGGTGCGCGGCCCGGCCGGGGAGTTGACGACGGTCGCGATCGACCTCTCCGACGTGGCGTCGACAGTGCGGGCACTGGCGTGGTCTCAGGTCGGCATCGGTGCTGCCGTGCTGTTGATCCTGGGCATCGCCGGGTACGTCGCGGTGCACCGCAGCCTGCGGCCCCTCGTCGAGGTGGAGCGGACGGCGGCCGACATCGCGGCGGGGCAGCTCGACCGCCGTGTTCCCGAGCGCGACTCACGCACCGAGGTCGGACGATTGTCGTTGGCGCTCAACGGAATGCTCGCGCAGATTCAGAACGCGGTGGCCTCGTCGGAGCAATCGGCGGAGACCGCGCGCACGTCCGAGGAGCGCATGCGGCGCTTCATCACCGACGCCAGCCACGAGCTGCGGACGCCGCTGACCACCATCCGCGGATTCGCCGAGCTGTACCGGCAGGGCGCCGCCAGCGACGTCGAGATGCTGATGAGCCGCATCGAGAGCGAGGCCCGGCGCATGGGTCTGCTGGTCGAGGACTTGCTGCTGCTCGCGCGGCTGGACCAGCAGCGGCCACTGGAGCAGCGGCCCGTCGACCTGCTGATCCTGGCGACAGACGCGGTGCACGACGCGCGGTCCATCGCACCGCGGCGGACGGTGTCGCTGGAGTTGTTGGACGGGCCCGGCACGCCGGAGGTCCTGGGCGACGAAGCGCGGCTGCGCCAGGTACTGGGCAACCTGATGATGAACGCCGTGCAGCACACGCCGGAGACCGGCGGCATCACGGTGCGCGTCGGCACCGTCGACGGCGACGCGGTGCTCGAGGTCTGCGATCAGGGCCCCGGCCTGTCGGCCGAGGACGCCCACCGCATCTTCGAACGCTTCTACCGCACCGACTCCTCACGAACCCGGACCAGCGGCGGCACGGGCCTCGGGCTGTCGATCGTCGACTCGCTGGTGCGGGCGCACGGCGGCGTCGTCACGGTGACCACCGCGCCGGGCCAGGGCTGCCGATTCACGGTGCGCCTGCCACGTATCGGCGATGCGGCCGACTCAGCCGACGGCGCCGAATCGGCCGAATCAGCCGACGGTGGCGAGGGCAGCGATGATCTTGGCCTGAGCCTCGTCGAGTGATTCCGGCGACGGGTTGCGGTCGACGTTGGCGAACCCGAAGTCGGACAGGTTGCGGGCCGGGAACACGTGCACGTGCAGGTGTGGCACCTCGAGCCCGGCGATGATGACGCCGGCGCGCTCGGTGTCGAAGGCCGAGCACACGGCGCGACCGATCTTCTGCGACACCGCCATCACCTTGTTGAACAGTTCGGGATCCAGGTCCTGCCAGTTGTCCACCTCGGCCCGGGGCACGACCAGGGTGTGACCCTGCGTCATGGGCTCGATGGTCAGGAACGCGACGACGTCGTCGTCCTCGTAGACGAATCGGCCCGGCAGGTCGCGGTTGATGATCATGGTGAAGACGGACGGCATGGTCCCAGCCTATTGCGCGACGCGGGTGCCCGACAGCCAGGGCTCGATGTCCCTGGCGAAGGGACTGTCGCCGATGGCCTCGTAGTCCTGCTGAAAAGCGTCCGCTGTCAAGTGCTTTCGCGGATTTCGGCCGGTCCCGACAAATCCCGCGAGCTCGAAGTCGAGGGCGCCGGACAATGACCTGTTGCCGCCGAAGTAGACGGCGCGTTTGACGGCCGCGATGGCGTAGGGCGAGCGGCGGGACAGGCGCTGCGCGGTGGCATAGACGTCGTCGAGCAATCCCTCGGCAGGGGCGAGCCGGTGCACGATGCCCGCGTCGAGTGCCTCACGCGCGGTCAGCGGGCGGCCTTCCAGCATGTGCTCCAGCGCGGCGGACATCCCGAGCATGGCCGGAAGTCGTTGGCTCCCACCGCCTCCCGGCACGAGGCCGGCCAGAATCTCGATCAGCCCGATACGGACCTGGTCGGCGTCGGCCGCGATGCGCAGGTCGCAGAACAGCGCGAGTTCGAACCCACCGCCGAGGGCGGTGCCGTTGATGGCCGCGATATAGACGACGCCCGACCGGTTCATCCGGGTGATGGTCCGCTTGAGGATGGCGCTGTAGACGATGCCGGTGCCCCAGTCGCCGCCACGGGTCTCGGTGGCCTTGAGCAGGGCGGGCACCCGCATGGCGGCATTGTTCAGCTTGATGGACCAGGTCACCGCGCGCGACGGCAGTGGCGGCGTCGCCATCTGGAAGAACAGTTGGACCTGTTCGGGTTCGGAGTGCGAGATGAACTTGTCACCGGTGCCGGTCAGGACGACGGCGCCGACCGACGGGTCCTGATCCGCGGCACGCGTGAGCCGGTCCATGTCCTTGACCAGCCGCAGTGACAGGAAATGGTTCGGCGGGTCGTCGAACCGCGCGGTGAGGACGCGGCCGTCCTGGTGCAGCGTCAGGGTTTCCAGGTTGAGTTCGGCGGTGCGTACCGGGGCTCGTCGTGGCACGGCGTCTTCCTAGGAGTTCACGGTCTGGACCAGGGCGGGGATGGGCCCGTCCGGCACGATGGTGAGCGGCGCGGTGATGGGGAACGTCGCTTCGCGCGACGTCAGCCGGCAGTGCCGGACGATCGACGCGAGCTCCAGGGTCGCCGCGGTCAGGGCGAAGAACTCGCCGATGCACGACCGCGGCCCACCGCCGAACGGCAGGAACTGCCACTGCATGCGCGAACGGCCGCCGCTGAACCGGTCGGGATCGAATTCCAATGGGCGGTCCCATAATTGCGGGTCACGATGCATGGCGTAGACGCCGACCATGAGCATGCTGCCGGCCTCGACGCGGAAGCCGTCGACGGCCATGTCCTGCCGCGCGATGCGCATCACCGCGGGCGTCGGGCCGCCCAGCCGCAGGGCCTCCTGGATGACGCTGACGGTGTAGGGCAGGTGGCTGCGCGGATTGGTTCGCAGCGCCGTCTCGTCGACCGCGGCGACCTCGGCCGCGACCCGGTCGGAGATCTCAGGATGACGGCCGAGTGCCCACAGGGCGTAGGCGAGCGTCGTCGCGGTGGTCTCCAGTCCGGAGGCCAGGAAGATGACGAGCTCGTGGCAGATTTCCTCGTCGGTCAACGGTTCCGCGGTCTCGGGGTCGCGGGCCTCCATCATGGCTCGGACCAGGGGCGCGCTCAGCTGCGGATCGGCGCGGCAGTCCTGCAGGATCTGCGCGGCGAGGTCGTGCGCCACCTTGTTGAACCTGACCGCGAAGCGTCGTTCCCGGGTCGGGACCCAGCTCGGCAGCTTCACCGGCGCGCGGCCCCGGTCGGCGATGTACTTGCTGATCCGGCGCAGCGGATCGACCAATTCGTCTGTGTACGAACCTGGTTCGAAACCCATGATGGTGCGGCCGAGCACTCGCATGGTGATCCGCCGGCTCTCCTGGTCGAGGTCGATCTCGGACCCGTCACGCCACGAGGTCGCGGCGTCGGTGGCGATGTCGTACATCTGCTCGTTGAGTTCGGCGATGCGCGCGGTGGTGAACACCGGTTGCAGCATGCGGCGCCGCCCGACCCATTCCTTGTGGCTGAAGTTCAGCAGCGAGCCGCCGTTGAGCTTCTGCTGTTCGGTCATGAACGGGAAGTCACGGTCGACGGCCGGGTACGTGGCGGTCAGGACGTCGCGGGCACCCTGCGGCGAGGTGACGGCGATGATCGGCGGCATCATCCACTTCGGCGCGATGCGCACGGTGGTGACCGGGCCGCCGGCGTCGCGGAACGTCTCACATCCACTGTGCGCCACCTGGATCGCGGCGATGCGCTCGCGCAGACTCAAAGGTACGTCGGGGGCGAGGGGCAGCCGGGCGACGTCCGGTGCGTCGGTTGACACGGTCGGCTCCTGTCGTCAGATGTCGTACCGGACACCGGTGTGGTGTTCGGCGGCAACCCAATTCGCGGTCATCAGGGCCGGGTCGGTGGCGGCGCGTCCGGCCTTGGCCGGCGCCGGTAGTCCGCGCATCCCGAAGAACCGGTCGGGTCCGTAGTAGCCGCCACCGTCAACGTCGTCCGCGGCGGCGGCGTAGGTGATCGAGAGGGCCGCGACGTCGGCCGGCTGGCCGATGGCGCGGCACGAGGCGCGCCACGAGAGGTCGCCCCACTTGCGGCCCGAGTGCATGCCGGCGTCGGTGTCGGCCCAACCGGGTTGTGCGGATACCGATTTCACCGTGCTGCCGGCGGCCGTCAGGCGGCGCTGCAGTTCATTGGCGAACAGCAGGTTGGCGAGCTTGGCCTGGCAGTACCCGTCGAACGCGGAGTAGCGGCGGGTACGCCAGCCCGGATCGGCGGGCATGAGCTTGCCGAATCCCGGCCGCCCGACGAACTCGTGCGCGCGGCTGGTGACCACCACGACCCGATCGGTGATCCGGTCCAGGAGCCGGCCGACCAACGCGAAATGCCCGAGATGGTTGATGCCGGTGTGTAATTCGAAACCGTCGGCGGTCAGGCCGTAGGGCACGTGACAGACGCCGGCCAGCGCGATGACGGCGTCGACGGGGCCGCAGGATGCCGCCGCGGACTTGACGGAGTCCAGGCTGGCCAAGTCGAGGTTCAGAGTCTCTGCGGCAGAACCGATTTCGGCGGCCAGTGCCTCGGCCTGTGCGGGACGGCGGCACGCCAGGATGACCCGGGCGCCGGCGGCCGCCAGGTGTCGCGCGGTGGCGGCACCGAGGCCGCCGTTGGCGCCGGTGATCAGGATCGTGCGGCCGGTCTGGTCAGGAATGTGGGCGCTGAGCCAGTCTTCGGCGCCGGTCGACCGCGCCATCTAGCCGCGGGCCCACTTGGGCTGGATGAAGACGCCTTCGGCTTCGATGGTGACGCCCTGGTCGTCGGCGATGTGGGCGACCCCGTAGGCCTTGAAGCCCTCGGTGCGCACGATGCGGGCCTCGGCCCGCAGCTTGCCCAGCGGGGTGGGTCGCACGTACTTCACGTTGATGGTGCCGGTGAACCGGGTGGTGCCGTCGTTCGATGCCACCTCACCCAGCACGTGGTCGAGGATCATGGCGCAGACGCCGCCGTGCGCGTGGTTGGGCGGGCCCTCGTAGGCGGCGCCGAGGGAGAACTCGGACCAGACGTAGTCGGTGGCCTCGAGGACGACCGTCAGCGGCGGCGCGACCGGGTTCCGCACGCCCACAACGGCATTGGTCCACGGCAGCCATTCGCCTTCGGTGGTGAAGCGCAGGCCCCACGTCTTCTCCAGTTGCTTGGAGCGCAAACGCGCGGTGGCCGAATCGATTTCGGCTTTCGCGGCCGCGATGACGTCGGCATCGGCGTCGCTGCGGGCGGTCGCGTCCATCAGTTCGCGGACCGACTGGGTCAGGGGCTCGAATACGGAACGGAGGCGCTGCGCTTCCTCCGGGCTGAGGGTGTCGGTGCTGAAGTCGAGCATGTCGCTACTAGAACATGTTCTACCGGATGCTGTCGAGCCCAGAGTTTGCTGCGACGTCGGCCGCTGGTTTGCCACGGCGACGGGCTCCACTGAATTGACTGCGCGGTCAACGGGCCGATTCATGGCGTCGGCGGGTGGCGTTCGAAACGGTGTTATCGGTTGTGCGCCAACGTCGTTCCGACTGTGACCGGGGTTACACCGATCCATGCCATATGCAAATATTGAAACAAGTTCTAACTAGTTCGCTAAATTCATAATTAACGCTCTTGACGTGGATATTTACGCGTCTGGAATATAGACCGCGTCCGATTCGCGTGCTACAAACTATTGCCGTTAGTCGCTGGAATCAGCACCCCGAAGAACAGCCATGCCGTTATGTCCGCGCGCACACGACAGTTCTGGGCAGTCCGCGGATTGCGCGGTGCCGTATGCGGACGTCGTTGCCGAGGAGGACAAGAACCTTGACCAATCCCGTAGTCGTTGCGTATGCGCGAACCCCGTTCACGCGTTCGCTGGTAGGTGGACTGGCCAACGTTTCCGAGTTCGACCTCGCCAGCACCGTGATCCGCGAGGTCATCAACCGCTCGGGTGTCGACCCCGAACTGATCGACAACATCGTGCTCGGTGAGGTGCTGCAGGGCGGCGGATGTATCGCCCGCTACTCGGCCCTCGACATGGGACTGCCGCTGGACACTCCCGCCGTTGCGGTCGGCGGCTGGTGTGCGTCGGGAATGATGGCGATGCACCAGGCAGTCGCGACCATCAAGGCGGGCATGGGCAACTGCGTCATCGCCGGTGGCCTGAACACGCCCTCGGCGTCGCCGCTGGCCGGTCCGCACTTCGCGGCCACCGGGATCACCGACACCCAGATCGCCCCGATGCATCCCGGCATCGGCGAGATGCCCGCGCTCGACCTGGCCCGCACGCTCGGCGAAGGCACCGCGCGGCAGTACGGCCTGACGCGGCAGGAGGTCGACGAGTGGTCCGCGCGGGCGCACACGCTGGCCTCGGACGCCATCGAGGGCGGTGTCCTGGACACCGAGAAGGTCGCGGTAAGCGTCGACGGCACAGAAGTTTTCGCCGACGAGCTGCCGTGCCGCGAATTCAACATGACCAATCTGTCGGCACTGACGTCGTTCCTCGGCGAGGACTGCACGGTGACGCCCGGCAACCAGACGGGCCTGACCGACGGCGCCGCCGCGATGATGATCTGCGACCCTGACTTCGCGAGCCGCCACGGCCTCACCCCGCTTGCCGAGATCATCGGCTGGTCCGTCGTCGGTTCGGAGCCCGAGCGCGCCACCGATGCGGCGATCACCGCCACCCGGCGTGCCCTGGACGGCGCCGGCATCGACACCGAAGCCGTCGACCTGTACGACGTCCACGACTCCTACGCCTCGATCGGCATCGCCTACGAGCGCTCGCTGAACATCAGCCGCGACCGGCTCAACGTGCACGGCGGCGGTCTGGCACTCGGCCACCCGTACGGCGCCTCCGGTACGCGCGTGGCCGGCACCTTGATCAACGAACTGCAGCGCCGCGGCGGCGGCATCGGCGCGGGCGCGATCGTCAGCGCGGGTGGCCTGGGTGCCGCCGTCGTGCTCAACGTCTTCCCGAAGGCTGCGTGACCCGGGCGATGCTCGATCTGATCTCGCGCGCGGTGATCGCCGCGCCCAAGCGAATTCTCGTCGCCACCGTCCTGCTGATGTCGGTCTTCGGCATCCTGTCCGCGCCCGTCGCGGATCTGCTCGGCGCCGGCGGCTTCACCGACCCCGACGCCCAGTCCAACCGCGCCAACAAGGTGCTCACCGAAGAGTTCCATCGCGGCTTCGTGAACCTGAACCTGCTGGTGCAGGCCAGAGACCCGGGGGTGCCGGTGACCGCTGCTCCTCAGCGGGCTGCGGTCGACCGGTTGGTGACCGAGCTGCGCGGCACCGAACACGTCGCGCGGGTGCTGTCGCCGTTCGAGGCGCCCGATCCGGTCGCGGCCGGCCTGGTGAGCAAGGACGGGCGCTCGGCCCTGGTCATCGCCTTCATGGACGGCAACGAGACCACCGGCATAGCGTCCTCCACCGCGTTGGTGGAACGCTATGTCGGCCAACGCGATCCGGGCCTCACGATCTCGGCAGGCGGCCCCGGTGCGGTGTACTCCGCCGTCAACGAGCAGAGCCGGCACGACCTGACCCTCAGCGAGGCCATCGTGCTGCCACTGACATTCCTGGTGCTGGTGTGGGTCTTCGGCGGCGTCGTCGCCGCCCTGGTGCCCCTGGCGGTCGGAGCCTTCGCGATCTCGGGTTCCGTTGCGATCCTTCGGGTTCTGGCCGAGTTCGTCGACGTCTCGGTGTTCGCGCTCAACCTCGCCGTGGCGCTCGGCCTGGCCCTGGCGATCGACTACTCACTGCTGTTGGTGAGCAGATACCGCGAAGAGATCGGCGACGGCTCCCACCCCGACGAGGCGTTGCGGCGCACCATGCGCACCGCGGGCCGCACGGTGGTGTTCTCGGCGGCCACCGTCGCGCTGTGCCTGGCGACCATGGCGGTCTTCCCGATGTACTTCCTGCGGTCGTTCGCGTACGGCGCGGTATCGGTGGTGGCCATGGCCGCACTCGCGGCGCTCGTCATCACGCCGGCCGCCATCCGCGTCGCCGGCAAGCGGATCGGCAAGCCGGGCCGGCGCGGACCGCTCACCGAATCACGGTGGTACACCTGGACGCACGCCGTGATGCGCCGTCCCAGGATCGCCGCCGCCGTCACCCTGATTCCGCTCGTGATCGTCGGACTGCCGTTCCTCAACATCAAGTTCGGCTTCCCCGACGACCGCATCCTGCCGACCACATCGTCGGCCCGGCAGGTGGGCGACCACGTGCGCAGCGACTTCACGCAGGACGCCGGGCTGCCGGTGCACATCGTGCTGTTGCACGGCAACGGGTCCCGTGACAACGCCGCCATCGACGCCTACGCCGCCGAGCTGTCCAAGGTGCCGACCGTGGTGGCCGCGGCCGGGCCGGGTGCCACCTATGCCGGTGGCCGGGCGATCGGGCCCGCCGGGCACGAAGCCGGTACCGGGAAAGACGCCAGCTTCCTGACCGTCACCACCACGACGCTGCCGTTCAGCGCGGCGTCCGACGAAGCGCTGGACCGGCTGCACGCCGTGCCGCCGCCGGCCGGCATGACGCCGCTGTTCACGGGCGCCGCGCAGTCGAACCGCGACGGCGTCGAGGCCATCGCGAGCCGGGTGCCGACGATGCTCGGGTTGATCGCCGTGGTGATGTTCGTCCTGCTGTTCCTGCTGAGCGGCAGTGTGATCATCCCGCTGAAAGCGTTGGTGCTCAACGCCTTGTCGCTCACTGCGACGTTCGGGGCGCTGGTGTGGATCTTCCAGGAGGGGCACCTCGGTGGGCTGGGGACCACGGTCGTGGGCACCCTGGTGTCGACCATGCCAGTGTTGATGTTCTGCGTGGCGTTCGGGCTGTCGATGGACTATGAAGTGTTCATCATCGCTCGCATCCGCGAATTCTGGCTCGCCTCGGACAAATCCGATGTGGCCGGCCGCGAATCGGTGGCTCTCGGTCTGGCCGGAACCGGCCGGATCGTCACTGCCGCGGCGCTCGTCATGGCCATCACGTTCGCCGGATTGATCGCTTCGCAGGTGTCGTTCCTGCGTATCTTCGGGTTCGGGCTGGCGGTGGCGATCCTGGTGGACGCCATCGTGATCCGGACCATCCTGCTCCCGGCCGTCATGGTGCTGCTGGGCAAGGCCAACTGGTGGGCGCCCGCGCCGCTGGCTCGCCTGCATGCCCGCATCGGCCTGAATGAGGGGGCACCGTCCAGCAATTCGTCGGTTCCAGCGGAAGTCGGGTGATGAATCAGATGGAAACCCGCAGTCTGCTGCTGACGGGCGCCACCTCCGGGCTGGGGCTCGGACTGGCGAAACGAATCGTGGGAACGCCGGGCTGGCACTGCGTGCTGCCCGTCCGGAACGCCGAGCGGGGCGAGGAACTCAAGGCGCTGCTCGGTGACCGCGCGGCCGACGGCACCACCCACATCGTGGTGTGCGACCAGGGTTCGCGCGAAAGCGTGCGTCGCGCCGCAGACGAGATCGCGTGCCTGGTGACGGACGGCGTCATCCCGCCGCTCAGCACTGTCGTGCTCAACGCTGCGGTGCTGCGCAACGACGCCCGTGAACTCAGCCCTGACGGCATCGAATTGACCGTCGCCACCAATCTTTTCGGCCCACACGCGCTGCTGGCGCGGATCAGCCCGCAGCTGGCCGCTGATGCCCGGATCATGATCGTCGGGTCCCCGACCATTCGCCAGACGCTGTTCCAGCGGCTGGCGCGGGTGAAGACCGCGGAATGGCAGCCGCTCGCCGAGCAGTGCCTGCCCAGCGATGACGGTGTCCAGGCCTACGCGCGTACCAAGCTCGGTCTGTTCTATCTGTCGCGCGCGGCGGGGCAGCTGGTGCCCGAAGGGATGTCCGCGGCGTACTTCGATCCGGGCGTGATGCCGGGCACGAACATTCTGCGGGAACGCGGCACGTTCAGCCAGGTGTACTGGCGCCGGGTGCTCCCGTACATCGCGTGGACGTTCGGCGGGGTCACCGTCGGCCGCGGTGCGCGGTCGATGTCTCCCTATGTGCTGCACCAGAAGTCGATGGGGGACAGCGGCTTCCTCTCGGTCAAATGGGGCAAGCGCGCACCCGCCGTCGACCCCGCACGGGTGCACGAATACTTCGTCGAAGCCAACGACATCACCGGGATCGGTGAGGCCGACGCCGCGCCGTGGTGGTCGCAACCGGACCGCCTGCTCGGCCGGCCGGTCGGGCCGCGCGCCTGATGGCACCGCGCAAGTCTCTGGTGATGGGAGCCAGTGGCTTCCTCGGCTCGCACGTCACGCGCCAGCTCGTCGAGCGCGGCGACGACGTTCGGGTGCTGCTGCGGGAGACCAGCTCGACCCGCGGCATCGACGATCTCGACGTCGAGCGTTGCTACGGAGACATTTTCGACGACGACGCGGTGCGGGCCGCCATGTGCGATCGGGACGTCGTCTTCTACTGCGTCGTCGACGCCCGGGCCATGCTGCCGGACCCGGCGCCGTTGTTCCGGACCAACGTCGACGGACTGCGGCGGGTACTGGACATCGCGGTGGACGCCGATCTCGACAAGTTCGTGTTCGTCAGCACGATCTGCACCATCGCCGTCAGCGATGACGGCTCCGTCGTCACCGAGGACACGCCGTTCAACTGGGCCGACAAGGGTGGCGACTACGTCCGATCACGGCGTGCCGCAGAGCAACTCGTGCTGGATGCGGTGGCGCAGCGGGGGCTGCCGGCCGTCGCGATGTGTGTGTCGAACACCTATGGCCCTCGGGACTGGCAGCCGACGCCGCACGGCGAGATCGTGGCGCGTACCGCGGCCGGCCGGATGCGGTTCTATGCCGCTGATGCGGCCGCGGAAGTGGTCGGTATCGAGGACGCCGCCCGGGCGCTGCTGCTGGCCGCCGAGCACGGCCGCGTCGGTGAGCGCTACATCATCTCGGAGAGCTACCTGCCGCTGCGCACCATCCTCGAGACGGCGGCCGACGAAACCGGTGTGCGGCCACCGCGATTCGGGGTGCCCAAGGCCGCGATGTACGCCGGTGCCTACGCCACGGAGCCGCTGCGTGCGGTGCGCCCGGGCAAGATTCCGCCGCTGGTCACCATCACGCGGCTGCTGCACATGACGTCACCGGCCGACAACAGCAAGGCGCGGCGGGAGCTGGGCTGGGAACCGGAGCCGACGGTGAACGCGATTCGCCGCGCGGCCCGGTTCTACGCCGACAATCAGTTGGCCTGATCGGCCGGCTGCTCGAACTTCATGGCCTCGAGGTTCCAGTACCCGCGCAGGTTGGTGATGAGCCCCTCGGCACTGACCTTGTAGGTGAACACGCCGCGGACGCTGGCCACGAAGCCGTTCGGAAATTCGGTGCGCAGCACCAGGATGTAGGCGATCTCGTCGGGCGAGCTGGACGGGAACGTCTCCTCGCACGTCACCGTCAGCTGGTTAGGACCGATGTTGGTGTCGTAGAAGGCGGCGAGCGCCTCCTTGCCCTTCACTCCCGTGCCGTCGGGGTTGGTGACGGCCTCGCCGATCGGGTCTTCGACGACGATGTCGTCGGCCATCAGGGCCAGCCAGCCCTCGCGGTCGTGGCTCTGCACGCATCGCCACGACGACTGCGAGGCGATGACAACGGGACTGTCGGACAAGGGTTTTCCTCCTACGGACAACGCCGAGTCGGCCTGGGACGTCCCCCAGGCCGACTCAGCGAAAGTGGGTTCAGCGGTCGGCGTCGGTGTACCGGATGACGCCGCGGATGTTGCGGCCCTCCAGCATGTCCTGGTAGCCCTCGTTGATCTGCTCCAGCTTGTACTGGCGGGTGACCATGTCGTCGAGGTTGAGGCGGCCGGCCTTGTACATGGCCAGCAGCGACGGGATGTCGTGGTGCGGGTTGCCGCCGCCGAAGATGGTGCCCTGCAGGCGCTTCTGCATCAGCGTCAGCATCGACAGGTTGAGCTTGACGTCCAGGCTGGCCATGTTCGCGACCGCCGTCACCACGCAGGTGCCGCCCTTGCTGGTGATGTTGAGGTAGTTGTCGATGTCCTCACCGTGCAGCTCACCGACGGTGACGATGGTCTTGGTGGCCATGCGGCCTTCGGTGACCTCCGCGACGCCGGCCATGGCACTGTAGATGTCGGGGTAGGCGTGCGTGGCGCCGAACTTCAGGGCGTTGTCCCGTTTGAATTCAACGGGATCCACGACGAACACGTTGCGGGCACCGGCATTGAGCGCACCCTGGAGGGCACCCGTGCCGACGCCGCCGACGCCGACGATGCAGACGTCGTCACCGGGGCGGACGTCGCCGCTGCGGACCGCCGAGCCGTAGCCGGTGGTGACGCCGCAGCCGACGAGGCAGGCGACCTCGAACGGGATGGTGGGGTCGATCTTCACGACGGAGCTCTTGTGCACCACCATGTACGGGCTGAAGGTGCCCAGCAGGGTCATCGGGATCACCGGCGTGCCGTCGGCGGCATGCACGCGGTTGGTGCCGTCGGACACCGCGGTGCCGGTCAACAGGTACATGCCCAGGTCGCACAGATTGCGCATACCGGCCTGACACGACGGGCACTCGCCACACGACGGGATGAACGACAGCACGACGTGGTCGCCGACGGCGATGTGGTCCACGCCCGGGCCGACCTCGACCACGATGCCGGCGCCTTCATGGCCGCCGAGCACCGGGAAACCGGCCATCGGGATGTCGCCGGTCACCAGGTGGTGGTCCGAGTGGCACATGCCCGAGGCTTCCATCTGGATCTTGACCTCGTCCTTGACGGGGTCACCGATCTCGATCTCCTCGATCGACCACGGCTGGTTGAACTCCCAGATGAGAGCACCTTTTGTCTTCACCGCACGTGCCTTCCACTAGAACCTGTTTCAGTTAGCGTAGAGGGAAAAGTTACGTTCGTCACACCCCACCCCCAATAACCGCTCGGCCGGTTTTCACCAGATCGGGACGGGAGCCTCGCCCAGGGGGTAGTAACCCGGCAGCTGCTCGCCGGCGAGGCTGCGCTGGATGCGCTGCTGCATGCCCTTTGACAGTTTTCCGGCCGTCATCAGGTCCAGGTAGAGCTTCTGCACGTGGCCGAAGTCGAAGAAGTCGCGCTGCCAGGCGATCTTCGGTTCGCCGTCGACGTTCTCCAGCCGGAACCAGCTGCCGCCGATGCCGTAGATCTCGCGCGCGGGGGCCGAGGCGTCGTCCGGATCTGTCACGACCTGCTTCCAGAAGCCGACGACCTCACCCTGCTTGTCGTCGATCACCACGCGCTGGTACGGGTATTTCCAGCCTTCGAGGCCCTCCATCTCCAAACCCAGGGCGATGTCGCGGATTTCGGCCTTGCCGAGGCACATGACGTCCTCTTTGGGGCCGATGTTCCAGCCGTACGTGGCGTCGTCGGTGTAGAAGTCGGCCATGGGCTTCCAGTCGCCGGCCGCCTCGGCGTCACGGTTGACCTGCAGCCACCGCTCGACCCACTCTTCGAGTTGTTCGCGGGGGAATGACGTCATTGTCTTGTCCTTTGTTTTCAGCTGGTTTCGCGAATGAACAGGGCTTGGGTCGGGCACTCGGCGACAGCGCGCTCGATCTCCTCGCGCGCGTCGTCGGGCGGGGTCTCGTCGAGGATCTCGACAGTGCCGCGCTTGGGGACGTTGAAGTAGTCCGGTGCCTCCAGGGAGCACATGGCGTGGCCCTGGCACAGGTCGCGGTCGACCTCAACGCGGTAGGAACCCATCAGGCGCGCTTCCGGTAGCGGACGGTGGCGGGCCGGGCCAGTTGGACGACCATCTTGGAATGGTCGTTCTGGTAGCTCTCCGGCGGCTGGGCCATCTCGAACTCGTACTCGCGCAACAGGACCGAGAAGATCGCCTTGATCTGCATCTGAGCGAAGGCCGCTCCCACGCAGCGATGCTTGCCGGCGCCGAACGGGATCCAGGTCCAGCGGTTCAGCAGGTCTTCCTGACGCGGCTTCTCGTACCGGTTCGGGTTGAAGGCGTCGGGGTCGGGGAAGTCCTCGGGGATGCGGTTCGAGATCGCCGGTGAGGCCGCCACCATCTGGCCCTTGTGGATCGGGTGCTCGGCGACCTCGAACTCATCCTGCGCGACGCGCATCAGGATGATCAGCGGAGGGTGCAGGCGCAGCGTCTCCTTCAGGGCGTTGTCCAGATTCGGAATCTGGCGCAGCGCATGGAAACTCACCTCCTGGCCGTCGGCGTAGAGGTCGTCGAGCTCCTGCTGGACCTTGGCGTAGAAGTCGGGGTGACGCAGCAGTTCGATCAGCGTCCACGATGACGTGCCCGAGCTGGTGTGGTGCCCGGCGAACATCAGGGAGATGAACATGCCGGTGACTTCGTTGGCGCTGAAACGGTGGTTGCCCTCTTCGTCCTTGATGGAGACCAGGACGTCGAGCAGATCGCGATCGCTCTTGTCGGTGGGCGGGTTGGCGATTCGCCCGTTCATGACCTCCTGCACGAGCTCCACCAGGTTGGCCCGCGCCTCGTCACGGATGCGGAAGCTCTCGATGGGCAGGTAGGGGTCGACGTAGCAGAGCGGATCGGTGCCGCGCTCGAGCAGGTGGTAGTAGTTCGCGAACCGGGAATCGAGCTGGTTGCGGAACTTCGGTCCGATCAGGCAGGCCGTGGAGGTGTAGATGGTGAGCTCGGAGAAGAACTCCAGCAGATCGATTTCACCGGATTCACCCCAGTTCTCGGTCATCCGCCGGACCTCGCGCTCGATGGTCGCGGCGTGGCCCTTCATCTGCTCGCCGCGCAGCGCGGTGTTGTGCAGCATCTCGGCGCGGCGTTCCGGATCGGCGTCGAAAACCACGCCCTCACCGAAGATCGGGGTCATGAACGGGTAGGCCTCGGCCTGGTTGAGCTCGCTGTCGCTGGAGCGGAAGAAGAACTCGTTGGCCTCGGCGCCGGTCAGCAGCACCACCTGCTTGTCGGCCAGCTGGAACCAGCCGACGTCACCGCATTCGTCGCGGACGCGTTGCATCAGGCCGATCGGGTCGGTGCGGAACTCCTCCAGGTGGCCGTGCTCCTCGGCGCCACCCGAAACCCGTTGAACCTCTTTGGTAATGGTCATTGGTTGGGCATTCCTTCCTCGCCCAGCGCGAGCGACTGACGGTCCTTGGCCTCGGTCAGTGGCGCCTCGGGCTGTAGTTCCATGTTGGCGATGAACCCGCCGCGCGGGGTCTCGGCGACGAACGCGATGGCACGGGCCAGGTCGGCCGCGCGCAGGAAATAGCTGTGCCGGGCCTGGCCCCACTTGGCCCAATCCTCAAGGGCCGGGCCGATTTTCTCGGCAGGCAGGCTCCAGCCCATGGACGTCATGGTCGGCCCCGGGTGCACCACCGAAGCGCGGACGCCGGTGCCTTCCAGCTCCATCTGGAGGTTGGTGACCATCGCGACCAGCCCGGCCTTCGCGGCGCCGTAGGCGCCCATGTGCGGGCGCTGGCGCAGCGCCACGTCGGAGCCGACGAAGATCAGGTCGCCGCGGCGGCGCTCGACCATGCCGTCGAGAACGGCGCGGGCCATCCGGTTGGCGCCGACCAGATGAATCTGCAGCTGCTCGGCGAACTCGTCGGTGCTCATCTCGTGCAGCCGGCCGAAGTTGGTGTCACCGGCGCCGGTGACCAGTACCTCGATGTCGCCGAGCGCGGCCGTCGCCTTGGCGACGAAGTTCTCGACCGACGCGGTGTCGGTGACGTCCAGCGGCAGCGCAACCGCTTCTCCGCCTTCGGCTTTGATCTGGTCGACGAGTTCCTGACACTTCTCCACCCGGCGGGCGCCGAGCGCGACCGGGAAGCCGCGCGCGGCGAGCGCTGTCGCCGTCGCGGCGCCGATGCCCGACGAGGCGCCGGCCACGATGGCGGGCCGGCGGGCGGGGTGTGGTTCGAAACGGGCCATTTAGCGTGCCTTCACAGTTATTGGGAGATGGGCAAATCCGCGTACCGAACTCGAGTGGACGCGGACGGAGTTGTCCTCGTCGACCTCGTAGCCGCGGATACGTTTGAACAGTTCGGTGAGGGCCACCCGGGCTTCCATCCGCGCCAGGTGCGCGCCCAGGCAGAAGTGTGCGCCGCTGCCGAAACTCACGAGCTTCGAACCGATGTCACGGCCGATGCGGTACTCGTCGGGCGCCTCGAACACCCGCTCGTCGCGGTTGGCCGAGCCGGCCAGCAGAATCAGTACGTCACCCGCGGGGACGGTGGTGCCGTAGAACTCGAGGTCCTCCACAACGGCCCGGGCAAGGAGCTGGCTGGAGGTGTCGTAGCGCAGCGTCTCCTCGATCCACGGCGAGATCAGCTCGTGGTCGTCGAAGATCGGATCCAGCTGGTCGGGGTTTTTGTATCCCCAATAGGCCGCGTTGGCAAGCAGTTTCGTGGTCGTCTCGTTGCCGGCGATGACCATGAGGAACAGGAATGCCATGATCTCGTCGTCGGTGAGCTTGTCGCCGTCGATCTCGGCCTCCACCAGCGCCGAGGTGAGGTCGTCGGACTGATTCTTGCGGCGCTGCTTGACCATGTCGGCGTAGTACATCAGCAGCTCACCCGATGCGGCCATGGCAGACGCCGGGACGTCGGCCGTCCCGTCCTCGCGGTGCATCACGCCGTCGGCCAGTGCGCGGATGCGCACGCGGTCTTCTTGCGGGACGCCCATCAGCTCGCTGATCACGTCCATCGGCAGCTTGCCGGCGAAATCGTCGACGTAGTCGAAGGTGTTGTTCTGCAACGCTTCGTCGAGATGCTGGACGGCGATCTCGGTGACCCGGCCCTCCAACTCACGGATGCGCCGCGGGGTGAAGCCCTTGGATACCAGGGTGCGCAGCCGCAGGTGCGCCGGATCGTCAAGGGCCAGAAAGGACATCACGCGGTGGGCTTCGTCGTTGCGGGATATCGGATCCAGCGAGACGCCGTGCTTGTTGGACAGCGCGGTGCTGTTCCGGAAGCCGCGCAGCACGTCCTCGTGGCGGGACAGGGCCCAGAAGTTGAGCTTGTCGTTCCGGTAGATCGGCGCCTCGTCCCGCAGCCGCCGGTAGTACGGGTACGGATCTTCGTGGAAGTCGTAGCTGTACGGGTCGATCAGCAGCTCTACTTGCCGGGGCGAGCGAAGCGACGGGGATGTGTTGGCTGTCATGCGTTGTCTCCCACGATGAGTCCGACGACATAGGACAGCCGGTCGGCGATCTGGTGATAGGTGTAGACGCCGCTGCCGGCGTTGACGAGCGCACCGAAGTACGTCATCTCCAGGGCCGACAGCAGGCGCGGATCGGCGTCGGGGCCGACGGCCGAGCGGATGCGCTTGTGGATTTCGCCACCGATGCGGTCGCGCACCTTGCGGACCGTCTCGTCGTCGCCGGACAGCAGGGCCGTCGTGCAGGCCGCGGCCACCCCCGGTTCGTCGGCGACCACGAGTGCGAGGCTGCGCAGTGCCTGTTCGACACGGCTGGCCCTCGACTGGTTGACGTCGGTGAAGTAGGGCACCTGCCGAACCATGTCCAGGTACACCTCGGCGATGAGGTGGTTCTTGGACGAGAAGTAGGTGTAGGCGGTAGCCGGTGCGACCTTGGCGCGCGCCGCGACGGCCCGCACCGTCAGGTCGGCGTAGGACGACTCCCGCAGCATTTCGCGACCGGCCGCCAGGACCTTCTGGAAGGTTTCCTCCTGGCGGCGGTTGCGCGGCTGGTCGTCCGCATCTTGGCCGGTGCTTGTGAGGGCGGCCACTGCATCGCTGGACACATGTCCAAGTTAGCCGATGGCGCGGCGTTGAAGCAAGAACCGCCCACAAAGAGCCTGATAAACAGGCATTTATGTCGTGCTTGCGGTTGCTGATCCCGCTGGACCCTTGCTACTCGAGGCCGCGTGGGGTTATGGTTCGACCAACGTTGTCGGACAGCTGTCCAGTAAAAATCAGATCGCTGGATTTCGTCCCGAAGGCAGGAGCGCAGATGACCTTGTTGGGTGATGGCGAAAGTCGCCTTCTCATCGACGGAAAATTGGTGCCGGGTTCGCGAGGCACGTTCCCGACCGTCAATCCCGCGACCGAGGAAGTCCTCGGGGTGGCGGCCGATGCCACGGTGGGCGACATGGTGGACGCCATCGATGCCGCCCGTCGGGCGTTCGACGAGACCGACTGGTCGACCAACGTCGAGCTGCGGGTGCGGTGCCTGCGGCAGTTGCAGCAGGCCATGCGCGACCACGCCGACGAATTGCGCGAACTGACGATCTCGGAGGTCGGCGCGCCCCGGATGCTCACGGCCGGAGCGCATTTGGACGGTCCGATCGAAGACCTGAGCTTCGCCGCCGACACCGCGGAGGGCTACCAGTGGACCACCGACCTGGGACATGCCACGCCGCAAGGCATTCCGACCAACCGCACCATCGCCCGGGAGGCCGTCGGCGTCGTCGGGGCCATCACGCCGTGGAACTTCCCGCACCAGATCAACCTGGCCAAGGTCGGCCCGGCACTCGCGGCGGGCAACACCCTGGTTCTCAAGCCCGCACCTGACACCCCGTGGGCCGCCGCAGTGCTCGGCGAACTGATCACCCAGCACACCGATTTCCCGGCGGGCACCATCAACATCGTCACCTCCCGGGACCACAGGGTCGGCGCCATGTTGTCGAAACACGCTGACGTGGACATGGTTTCGTTCACCGGCTCGACCGTGACCGGCCGGGCCGTGATGACCGACGCCGCCGAAACCATCAAGAAGGTGTTCCTGGAACTCGGCGGTAAGTCGGCATTCCTGGTGCTCGAGGATGCCGATGTCGCCGCCGCCTGCGCGATGGCCGCGTTCACGGCGTCGATGCACGCCGGCCAGGGGTGCGCGATCACCACCCGGCTCGTGGTGCCGCGGGCCCGCTACGACGAGGCCGTCGCGGCTGCCGCCGGCACGATGGGCGGCATCAAGCCCGGTGATCCGTCCAGCCCGCGCACCGTCTGCGGCCCCGTGATCTCGGCCCGCCAGCGGGACCGGGTACAGGGCTACCTCGACCTCGCCCTCCAAGAAGGTGGCACGTTCGCCTGTGGTGGTGGCCGGCCGGCCGACCGCGACAAGGGCTTCTTCATCGAGCCGACCGTCATTGCCGGCCTGGACAATTCGGCGCGCGTCGCCCGCGAGGAGATCTTCGGGCCCGTGCTGACCGTCATCGCGCACGACGGCGACGACGACGCCGTCCGCATCGCCAACGACTCGCCGTACGGACTGTCCGGCACGGTGTTCTCGGCCGACCCGCAGCGGGCGGCCGGCGTGGCGGCGCGGCTGCGGGTCGGCACCGTCAACGTCAACGGCGGTGTCTGGTACTCCGCCGACGCACCGTTCGGCGGTTACAAGCAGTCCGGCAACGGGCGGGAGATGGGCGTCGCCGGGTTCGAGGAATACCTGGAGACCAAGTGCATCGCCACGCTGGCCACGTAGGCGTCGGCGTCCCAAAACCATTGGCTCACACGAAGTAGACGAGAGGACATCATGAGCAGGTTCGAGAACAAGGTCGCGATCGTGACCGGCGCGGGCGGCGGCATCGGCCAGGTCTACGCCGAGGCGTTGGCCCGCGAGGGTGCCGCCGTCGTCATCGCCGATATCAACGTCGAAGGCGCCGAGAAGGTGGCCGCCGGCATCAAGGCCGACGGCGGAAAGGCGCTGGCCGTGCGGGTCGACGTGTCGGACATCGACTCCGCCAATGACATGGCCGCCCAGGCCGTCGCGGAGTTCGGCGGCATCGACTACCTGGTGAACAACGCCGCGATCTTCGGCGGCATGAAGCTCGACGGCCTGCTGACGGTCGACTGGGACTACTACCGCAAGTTCATGAGCGTCAACCTCGACGGGGCGCTGGTGTGTACGCGCGCGGTTTTCCCGCACATGGAGAAGCGGGGCGGCGGGGCCATCGTCAACCAGTCCTCGACTGCCGCATGGGTTTACGCCAATTTCTACGGTCTGGCCAAGGTCGGCGTCAACGGCCTGACGCAGCAGCTGTCCCGTGAGCTGGGGTGGCGCAACATCCGGATCAACGCCATCGCGCCGGGGCCCATCGACACCGAGGCCAACCGCAGCACCACGCCGCAGGCCATCGTCAAGCAGATCGTCCAGACCCTGCCGCTGGCGCGGATGGGCACGCCGGAGGATCTCGCCGGCATGTGCCTGTTCCTGCTGTCCGACGAGGCCAGCTGGATCACCGGGCAGATCTTCAACGTCGACGGCGGACAGATCATCCGGTCATGAGTTCAGATGTGAAACTGGGCTATATCGGCCTGGGCAACCAGGGCGCACCGATGGCCAAGCGACTGGCCGAATGGCCCGGCGGGCTGACCGTTTTCGACATGCGCGCCGAGGCCATGGCGCCGTTCGCCGAACTCGGCGCCACTCTGGCCGACAGCGTCGCCGAGGTCGCCAAGGCCGATGTCATCAGCGTGACGGTGCTCAACGACGAGCAGGTCCGTGACGTCGTGGCGCAGCTGGCGGAGCATGCCGAACCCGGTACCGTCATCGTGATCCACTCCACCATCGAACCCACCACCGCGGTCGAACTGGCCGAGCAGTTGCGGCCCAAGGGGATTCACATCGTCGATGCGCCGGTGAGCGGCGGCGCCCATGCGGCGAGCAAGGGTGAGCTGGCCGTGATGGTCGGCGCCGACGACGACGCCTACGACAAGGTCAAGCCCGTCTTCAAGCAGTGGGCATCGCTGGTGGTGCGGGCCGGCGAACCGGGCGCGGGCACCAAGATGAAGCTGGCGCGGAACATGCTGACGTTCATCGGTTTTGCCGCGGCATGCGAGGCGCAGAAGCTGGCCGAGGCATCGGGCATCGACCTGCAGAAGCTGGGGCGCGTCGTCCGGCACAGTGACGCGCAGTCCGGTGGACCCGGCGCCATCATGGCGCGCGACGACACCAAGCCGCTGGCGCCCGACCACTTCCTCTACAACATGTTCGTCCACACCCGCGGGCTGGCGGAGAAGGATCTGTCGCTGGCACTCGGGCTGGGTTCGACTGTGGGAGTGGACCTTCCGCTTGCCGAGCTGGCGCTGGCCAACCTCGCCGAGGGCCTCGGCGTACCGCACCCGAAGGAGTCATGATGGACGAGCTGCGCGCCAAGGGCCTGGCGAAGATGAACGAGGTCTACGGCTGGGAGATGCCCAACATCGAGGGCGACCCGTACTTCGACCTCACCGTGGATCACCTGTTCGGCACCATCTGGAGCAAGCCCGGACTGTCCATGCGAGAGAAGCGCCTGATGACGTTCACCTGCGTCACCGCCGTCGGCTCGCAGGACCTCGCCGAGATCCAGATCAACGCCGCCTTGCTCAACGAGGAATTCACCGAGACCGAGCTCAAGGACATCGGCATCTTCCTGACCCAGTACCTCGGCTTCCCACTCGGTTCGGCGTTCAACGGCGCGGTGTCCAAGGTGGTTGCCAGACGGCGCAAGGCGGCCGAGAAGGGCGTGGCGGAGGATCGGAAGGCCAACGTCAACGCCGCGGTCAGGATGAACACCGGGAGCGAGCTCGATGACAAGTAGGTACGCGTCGCTGTCGCGAGCTGAGCTCGCGGCGCTGGTGCCGGAGCTGCTGCTCATCGGCCAGCTCATCGACCGCGCCGGAATGGCTTGGTGCATCGTCGAATTCGGCCGTGAGGAGATGCTGCAGGTCGCCATCGAGGAGTGGGCCGGGTCCAGCCCGCTCTACACCAAGCGCATGCAGAAGGCGCTGAAATACGAAGGCGTCGACGTCATCACGATCTTCAAGGGCCTGCAGCTCGACATCGGCGCGCCGCCGCAGTTCATGGACTTCCGGTACACCGTGCACGACCGCTGGCACGGGGAATTCCACCTCGACCACTGCGGTGCCCTCATGGACGTCGAGCCCATGGGCCCCGACTACGTGCGCGGCATGTGCCACGACATCGAGGACCCGACGTTCGATGCCACGGCCCTGGCCACCAACCGGCGCTGCCAGGTGCGGCCCATCCACCGGCCGCCGCGTGTCCCGGCGGACCGGACCCCGGCCTGCGCGTGGACCGTCATCATCGACGAGTCGTACCCCGAGGTCGGCTTCATCCCGCAGCTCGACATCATCGGCGCGACAAACGCGTACCGCTGCGAGCTCGACGACATCGACCCCGCGGACGAGGGCCAGGCCGACTACTCCGGTCCGCTGGTGAGCGACGTCGACTTCTCGGAGTTCTCACACTCGGCGCTGGTGCGCATCGCCGACGAGGTGTGTCTGCAGATGCACCTGCTGGTGCTGTCCTTCGCGCTCGCCGTGCGGGCCCGCTGCAACGGCGACGTCGACAAGGAACGGTCCATCCGGACCAAGTCCCTGATCGGTATCTCCGGAGTCGCGGCCGAACGCATCCAGAAGGTGTTGGGGTTGCCGGCCGATGCCGCCGGTGCCCTGCGGGTACTGGAGCTGCATCCGCTCCTCAACCCGGCCGCCTATGTCTCCGTTGGTGTTTCGGGCGACGAGGCGCACGTACACCCGTCGCCGGCGCACGAGGACGGCGCGTGGATCACCCTGGTGTCCCCGGAGTCCGATCTGCCGCTGCAGGCCGTCGCGACGGCCGTCAACCCACTGCTGCGGGCCGAGGTGTCGGGCACCGACACCGACTGGACCGTCCGGTTCGTCGAAACCGACACCCCGGCAAAGGAACTCGGCGAGGTGTCGGTGTGCAAGGTCAGCAGTGGGGCGTCCTGGGTCTTCGAGGAACGTAAGTCCCTGCCGCTGACGGTGGTGTAGGGGTCGCTCAGAAGTCGTCGAACTCGCTGTCGAGGCTCTGGATTCGGCCGGCGACTCCCGACAGGTCGGTGTGGGAGCGCTGGATGATGTCGGCGACGTCGCCGCTGGCCTTGCCGATCGCCGACCACAGCGCGTGGTCGGCGGCAGCGGTCGGCGTCTTCTTCGATTCGTCGGCGAGGTCGGTCACCCACCGCTTGAGCGCGTCGAGTTCGCGCCGTCCGCCGTTGACCACGTCCGCGGACCGCTCGAGTTCGTCGCCCACGCGCTTGTCGAGGTCGGCCAGCCGGCCGAGGGCCTGGGCGTGCTTGGCATTGGCGTCGGCGTAGCGGTCGGCCGCCCCGCCGGTCCAGTGCGGACCGGGACCCGCGGCCTGCACCTGCTCCTGGAGCGCGCGCAGCTGCTCGCTCTTGTCGAACTCGGAGCGGTCGTGCGGTACGCCCTCGCCGAAGGTGGCGCGGGCCCGCTCCCACATCAGTAGGAAGGCATCCAGCGGCTCCACCGGTGCGGACCTCCTCGCGTGCGTCGGGCCTGCCCAGTTTAGGACGAGCCGACCAGCTACTAGGGTGTGGCTGTGCGCGTCCTCGTGATCGGCTCCGGTGCCCGTGAACATGCCCTGCTGCTGGCCCTGAGCCGCGACCCCCAGGTGGACTACCTGGCCGTCGCCCCCGGCAATGCCGGTACCTCCGCCGTCGCCGAGCAGCACGACGTCGACATCACCGCCGCCGACGAGGTGCTGGCGCTCGCCAAGAAGCTCGCCGCCGACCTGGTCGTGATCGGCCCCGAGGTGCCGCTGGTGCTGGGCGTGGCCGACGCGCTGCGCGCGGCCGGCGTCGCAACCTTCGGGCCGTCCAAGGACGCCGCCCGCATCGAAGGCTCCAAGGCGTTCGCCAAGGACGTCATGGCCGCGGCCGGTGTCCGCACCGCGACCAGCGAGATCGTCGACAACCCCGCCCACCTCGACGCCGCACTGGACCGCTTCGGTCCGCCCGCCGGCCAGCAGGCCTGGGTCGTCAAGGACGACGGTCTGGCCGCCGGCAAGGGTGTCGTCGTCTCCGCGGACCGGGAAGCCGCCCGCGCCCACGCCGCCGAGCTGCTCGAATCCGGCCACCCGGTGCTGCTCGAGTCGTTCCTCGACGGGCCCGAGGTGTCGCTGTTCTGCGTCGTCGACGGCGAGACCGTGGTGCCGCTGCTGCCCGCGCAGGACTTCAAGCGCGTCGGCGACAACGACAGCGGACCCAACACCGGCGGCATGGGCGCCTACACGCCGCTGCCGTGGCTGCCCGCCGCGGTCGTCGACCAGATCGTCGACGAGGTCGTCAAACCCGTTGCCGCGGAACTGGTCCGGCGCGACAGCTCCTTCTCGGGCCTGCTGTACGCCGGCCTGGCCATCACGTCGAACGGCCCGGCCGTCGTCGAATTCAACTGCCGCTTCGGAGATCCCGAGACCCAGGCGGTGCTGGCACTGCTGGAGACGCCGCTCGGCACGCTGCTGAACGCCGCCGCCACCGGGACCCTGGACTCAGTCGGTGCGCTGCAGTGGCAGGACGGGTCGGCCGTCACTGTCGTCGTAGCTGCCGAGAACTACCCGGGCCGCCCCCGCGTCGGGGACGTGATCACCGGATCGGAGACGGCCGGCGTGCTGCACGCCGGCACCAGTCGCCGCGATGACGGCAGCGTCGTCTCCTCCGGCGGCCGGGTGCTGTCGGTGGTCGGCACCGGCGCGGATCTGGCGGCCGCGCGGGCGGAGGCCTACCGCATCATCGAGTCGATTCGCCTGCCGGGCAGCCACTTCCGGACCGACATCGGCCTCGCCGCCGCCGAAGGCCGCATCTCGCTCTAACCGGGATTTGTGCACGATTTTCCGCGGTGACCGCGGATTTTCGTGCACAAATCACTGGACGAGGAGCGGGGCGAGCCAGGAGATCTCGGCCGGCAGCTGTGCGCTCCAGAACGACGCGTCGTGCCCGCCGGGGGAGAAGCCGCCCGCGGCGCCGTTGGGCAACTGCGCGATGAACTGCTTGGTCGCCGAGTAGAACGGATCGCTGTCACCGCAGTCGATTCGGATGGGGATACCGGCCAGCCCGGGCAGCCCCCACACCGAGTTGGCGGCGTAGTCGGCAGCGCCGTCGAAGGCGCCCGGGGCCGTCGCTCCCGATGACGTCCAGAGCGCCGGGCTGACGGCGCAGATCGCCGCGGTGCGGGCCGCGCCCAGCCGGGCGCCCAGTAGCAGCGCACCGTAGCCGCCCATCGACCAGCCCAGGAAGCCCACCCGCGAGGTGTCGAGGCCCTGCGCGGCCAGCATCGGGATCAGTTCGTCGAGCACCATGGCGCCCGCGTCCTCGCCCGAAGCCCGCTTGTGCCAGTAGCCGCCACCGCCGTCGACGGCCACCACCGCGAACGGCGGCAGCCCCGCCGCCACCGCCTGCGCCAGCCCCTGTTCGACGCCGCCGGCCATCACCGTCGCGGCGTCGCTGCCTTTGCCGTGCAGCGCGATCACGGGCCGCAGCGGGGCCGTCTGGCCCGGCGGGCGGGCGATGGCCCAGTTGGTGGAGATGCCGCCGCGGGCCTGCGAGACGAAGGAACCCGTCACGTAGGTCGGTGCCGGATCCGCGACGGCCGGGGGTGGCGCCAGCGGCACCCCGACGCTCGTCATGGTCACCGGGGTCGCGGTGACGGTCGGGCGGCCCGACGTCGACCCCAACGCGAATGCGCCAGCGGCCCCTGCGGCGGCGCCGGCTCCGAGACGGAGGACGGCGCGTCGGCTCAGCTCTGCCATGGCCGCCATCATGCCATCGGCCGCAGCCCGGCATTCCTGAGTAATGCCTAATGGATTACGTGAAATCGTGATCGCCGCGTGACCATTCCTGGCAGCATTTACAGGGTGATGACAGCAGTCACCCCAAAGGGGGAACGGCGACGGTATGCGCTGGTCAGCGCTGCCGCCGAGCTGCTGTGTGAGGGCGGCTTCGACGCCGTCCGGCACCGCGCCGTGGCGCAGCGGGCCGGGCTGCCGCTGGCCTCCACGACGTACTACTTCTCGTCCCTCGACGACCTGATCGAAAAGGCGGTCGAGCACGTCGGAGAATCGGAATCTCAGCAGCTGCGCATGCGCGTCTCGGCGTTGTCGCGACGCCGCCGCGGCGCGGACGCGACGGCGGATCTGCTGGTCGATCTGCTGGTCGGCGACGGCAATCGCGCGTCCGACCAGTTGATTTCCCGCTACGAGCGGTACATCGCCTGCGCCCGCCAGCCCGGGCTGCGCGACGTGCAGCGACGCATCCTCAAGCAGCGGTCCGATGCCGTCATCGAGGTGGTGGAACGGTCCGGGCGCTCGGTGCGCGCCGAACTGCTCACGGCCCTGGTCTGTGCCGTCGACGGCGCTGTGGTGGCGTCGATGGTGAGTGACGGCGACGGCCCGCGCGCGACGGCCCGGGCGACCCTCGTGGACGTCATCGACGTCTTGGCGCCCTTCGACCAAGAACGCCGGGTCGCCCTATAAGCGGGCTTAGTAGGCTGTAGTCCCGTGAGCATCCCCAACGTGCTGGCCAATCGTTACGCCAGCGACGAGATGGTGGCCATCTGGTCGCCGGAGAACAAGATCGTCGCCGAACGCCGGCTGTGGCTGGCCGTGCTGCGCGCGCAGTCCGAACTGGGCGTGGCCGTGCCGTCCGGCGTCGTTGAGGACTACGAGCGGGTGCTGGACCAGGTCGACCTGGATTCCATCGCCGCGCGCGAACGCGTCACCCGGCACGACGTCAAGGCGCGCATCGAAGAGTTCAACGCGCTGGCCGGCCACGAGCACGTCCACAAGGGCATGACGAGCCGCGACCTCACCGAGAACGTCGAGCAGCTGCAGATCCGGCAGTCGCTGGAACTGGTGTTCTCGCACGGCGTCGCGGTGGTGGCCCGGCTCGCCGAGCGCGCCGCGCTGTACCGCGACCTGGTGATGGCCGGCCGCTCGCACAACGTCGCGGCGCAGACCACCACCCTCGGCAAGCGGTTCGCCTCGGCCGCCGAGGAGACCCTGGTCGCGCTGACCCGGCTGCGGGAGCTGATCGACCGCTACCCGCTGCGCGGCATCAAGGGCCCGATGGGCACCGCGCAGGACATGCTGGATCTGTTCGGCGGTGACGCCTCGCGGTTGGCCGACCTGGAGCGCCGGGTTGCGGAATTCCTGGGATTCACCGAGGTTTTCACCTCCGTCGGGCAGGTGTACCCGCGGTCGCTGGACCACGACGTGCTGTCCGCGCTGGTGCAGCTGGGCGCCGGCCCGTCGTCGTTCGCGCACACCATCCGGCTGATGGCCGGCCACGAACTGGCCACCGAGGGCTTCGCGCCCGGGCAGGTCGGCTCCTCGGCCATGCCGCACAAGATGAACACCCGCTCGTGCGAGCGCGTCAACGGCCTGCAGGTCGTCCTTCGTGGTTACGGCTCCATGGCCGCGGAACTGGCTGGGGCGCAATGGAATGAAGGCGACGTCTTCTGCTCGGTGGTGCGCCGCGTCGCGCTGCCCGATGCGTTCTTCGCCATCGACGGACAGACCGAGACGTTCCTGACGGTGCTCGACGAGTTCGGCGCCTACCCGGCCGTGATCCAGCGCGAGCTGGACCGCTACCTGCCGTTCCTGGCGACGACCCGCATCCTGATGGCGGCGGTGCGCGCCGGTGTCGGCCGCGAGACCGCGCACGAGGTCATCAAGGAGCACGCCGTCGCCGTCGCGCTCGCGATGCGCGAAAAGGGTTTGGAGCCAGACCTTCTGGACCGGCTGGCAGCCGACTCGCGCCTCCCGCTGGACCGCGTCGAGCTCGACGCGGCGCTGGCCGACAAGCAGGCGTTCAGCGGCGCCGCCGGTGACCAGGTCGACGCCGTCGTCGCGGCGGTGGACCGTCTGGTCGCGCAGTACCCGGAAGCGGCCAAGTACACCTCGGGCGCCATCCTGTGACCTTGGCGGGAAGCTTGGCCGGGGTTGACCTGACCGACCTCGACAACTTCGCGTCGGGCTTCCCGCACGAGTTGTTCGCACGGCACCGCGCGGAAGCTCCGGTGTACTGGCACGAGCCGACCGAGAACACCCCGGACGGCGAAGGCTTCTGGTCGGTCGCCACACATGCGGAAACCCTTGCGGTGCTGCGGGATCCGGTCACATACTCGTCGGTGACGGGCGGTGCACGCCCGTTCGGCGGGACGCTGATCCAGGACCTGTCGATCGCCGGCCAGGTGCTGAACATGATGGACGACCCGCGGCACGCGGAGATTCGGCGGCTGGTGTCGTCGGGGCTGACGCCGCGGATGATCGCGCGGGTCGAGGACGACCTTCGCGTGCGCAGCCAGGCCCTGCTGGACGCGGTGTCGCCGGGGGTGCCGTTCGACTTCCTGGTCGACATCGCCGCCGAGCTGCCCATGCAGATGATCTGCATCCTGATGGGCATCCCTGAGTCGCAACGACATTGGCTGTTCGAGGCCATCGAGCCGAGCTTCGATTTCGGCGGCTCGCGCAAGGCCGCCATCACCCGGTTGTCCGTGGAGGAAGCCGGCTCCCGGATGTACAACTTCGGCATGGAGCTGATCGCTGCCAAGCGAGCCGAGCCGACCGACGACATGCTGTCGGTGGTGGCCAACGCCGAGGGGGTATCCGATCTCGAGGTGTACCTGTTCTTCAACCTACTGTTCAGTGCGGGCGCCGAGACCACCCGGAACTCGGTGGCCGGCGGGCTTTTGGCCCTGTGCGAGAACCCATCTCAGCTGGCGCTGCTACGCGCCGACCTGTCGCTGCTGCCGTCGGCGATCGAGGAGATGGTGCGCTGGACGTCACCGTCGCCGTCCAAGCGGCGCACCGCCACGTGTGCCGTGTCGCTCGGCGGCTGCGATATCGAGGCGGGACAGAAGGTGGTCGTGTGGGAAGGTTCGGCCAACCGTGACGAGCTGGTGTTCGCCGACCCCATGACGTTCGACGTGACCCGGAAGCCCAACCCACACTTGGGATTCGGGCAGGGACTGCACTACTGCCTGGGAGCCAACCTGGCGCGGCTGGAGCTGCGGGTGCTGTTCGAGGAGCTGCTCACCCGGTTCCCCGACATCCGGGTCGTCGAGCCGCCGGAATGGACCCGCAGCAACCGGCACACCGGACTCCGGCACCTCTGGATTTCCCTGTCGTGATTTGTGCACGATTTTCCGCGGGTGGCGCGGAAAATCGTGCACAAATCACGAAGGTTTCTAGGCCGCGCGCTTGTGATAGCTGGCCAGGGTGACGTCGAGCAGACCTTCGGTGAAGTAGCGTTCACACCCGCGCAGATACTTCATGAAGCGCTGGTAGACCTCCTCGGATTGGATTTCCACCGCCTTCTCGTGGTTGGCCTCGAGTGCGTCACCCCACGTCTTGAGCGTCCGGATGTAGTGCGGCCGTAGGGATATGGCTTCGGGGACGACGAAACCGGCCCGTTCGCCGTGTTCGACCATCATGTCTGTCGTCGGTATCCGGCCGCCCGGGAAGATCTCGGTGACGATGAACTTGATGAACCGTGCGGTCTCGAAAGTCACCTTCTTCCCGTCCGCATTCAGCTGGTACGGATGGAAGCCGACGCTGCTCTGAATCGTCATCCGGCCGTCGGCGGGCAGAATCTCGAAGCAGTTCTTGAAGAAATCCGGATAGCGTTCGAAACCGAAATGCTCGAAGGCCTCGATGGACACGATCCGGTCGACGGGTTCGTCGAACTCCTCCCAGCCGTGTAGCAGCACCCGGCGGGTCCGGTCGCTGTCGATGCCGTCCAGCAGTTGCTGCGTGAAGGCCTGTTGATTCTTCGACAGGGTCAATCCGATGACGTTGACGTCGTACTTCTCGACTGCGCGTTTGACGGTGGCACCCCAGCCACACCCGATGTCCAACAACGTCATTCCGGGTTCGAGATCGAGTTTGTCGAGGTTGAGATCGATCTTGGCGAGCTGCGCTTCCTCGAGGGTGAGCGTCGGCGGTTCGAAATAGGCGCAGCTGTAGGTACGGGAGGGGTCTTGGAACAGCGCAAAGAAATCGTCTGACAGGTCGTAGTGGGCTTGCACTTCTTCGAAATGCGGTCGCAGGTCGTCATGGGAACCAGATGGCATGAACCGGGCCTACTTCTCCAGTGTGAACTGGTTGATGTCGACCTGGCGGCGACGGAACATGTCCGCGCAACCCGTCAGGTATTTCATGTACCGGTCGTAGACCTCCACCGACTGGATTGCGATGGCCTCATCGCGATGTGCCTCCAGCGCCTCGGCCCACAGATCCAGGGTCCGCGCGTAGTGCGGCTGCAGCGATTGCACCCGAGTCACCCGGAATCCGGCCGCACCGGCCTGGTCACAGACCATCTGGATGGACGGCAGCCGGCCGCCCGGGAAGATCTCGGTGAGGATGAACTTGATGAACCTCGCCAGCTCGAAAGTCAGTGGTACACCGAGTTCGGCGGCCTGCGCCGGCTTGATGCCGCAGATGGTGTGCAGCAGCATGACGCCGTCGGGCGGGAGCGCGTCGTAGGCCATCCGGAAGAACGCCGGATAGCGGTCGTGGCCGAAATGCTCGAAGGCGCCGATCGACACGATGCGGTCCACCGGTTCGTCGTACTCCTCCCAGCCCTCCAGCAGAACCTTCCGCGAGCGCGTGGTGTCCAGGCCGTCGAACAGTCGATTGACATGTGCGGCTTGGTTTTTCGACAACGTCAGCCCGACGACGTCGACGTCGTATTTCTCGATTGCGCGTCGCATCGTCGCGCCCCAGCCGCAGCCGATGTCGAGCAGCGTCATTCCCGGTTCGAGGCCCAGCTTGCCCAACGCGAGGTCGATCTTCGCCAACTGGGCCTGTTCGAGCGTCATGTCGTCGCGTTCGAAATAGGCACAACTGTAGGTCTGGCTCGGATCCAGAAACAGTCTGAAGAAATCATCTGACAGGTCGTAATGCGCCTGGACGTCCGCAAAATGCGGTTTGAGTTTTTCTGCCATGGCTTCCTCTCCAGGCCGACGGCCTGAGAATGCTGATCGCGCGCACGCCTGCTCAGCCGGCGACTCCGACGGCTCGTAGGGAAGTGCTGTGCCCTGTACACGTTTGTGGTGCCCGCACGGTTCACGAGCACGACAACTGGTATTCGTTGCCAGGTTTCAGTTGGATGGGTGAGGCGCCGAAATTGATGATTTGCCCGGTTGCTGGAGCGAGATCGGCGCAGCGATCGGCAGCGCAGGAATTCGCGGTCTGGCGGCGCCCGCGCTGCTGGAGCGATCAGCCAGAGAAGCCCTGAAAGATAGTGCCGACGGCTTACCAGTGAAGCAACGACTCAGCGGCAATGCAAGAGCAAACGCCCACGATCGGTCGGTGTCATCCGTTAGGACGACGTGGGCCGGGCCGGCCGGAGACCGGCCGACCGCAGTTCCAGCGCCGCCAGCTTCCGGATCGCGACGGTGTCGTGGGTGCGCCACGCGGTCACCGGATCGTCGGAAACCTCGGTCAGCTTTGCCAGCGGCCGGTTGGCCAGCGCCCGCAACGCCAGCAGCTGTTCGCCGGCGTCGGTCGACGCCAGCGTCACGGCCGTCCACTTCCGGCGGAAGAACCTGATCCGCAGCACCAGCCACGGCATCGCGACGGCGAGGATCGGCGGCAGCGCCACCGCCAGTGCGAGCACCCAGGCCAGCCAGCTGGCGGTGCTGTTCAGGCTGTCGCCCGCGCCCGCGATGTCGACCGCGGCGTGGCCGGCTGACCGCAACGGGGCCCCGAACGCCTTCCCGATCAGGGGAATGCCGTCGGCATTGTGGCCGGCCGAGGCCAGGCTGTCCGCAACACCGTCGGCGCCGTCGTGCACCTGACGCCCGACGTCGGCGATGGTGGCGATCGCGCTGTGCACCGCGACGCCGACGGAGATCCAGATGACGAACCACACCAGCGCGACGACGTCGCTGGTCAGCTGGGCGAGCAACCGGCCCGGCGTCCGGGCGTAGGGCACATAGCGCGAACTCATGCCAACCATCCCAACAGATAGGGTGGTCCGATGCGCCCAGCTTTGTCCGACTACCGGCATCTGACCAGCGGCAAGGTTCGCGACCTGTACCGCATCGACGACGACCACCTGCTGTTCGTCGCATCGGACCGGATCTCGGCTTTCGACTACGTCCTCGACAGCGAGATCCCGGACAAGGGCCGCGTGCTCACCGCCATGAGCGTCTTCTTCTTCGACTATCTGGCCGAGCAGCTGGGCACCGCCAACCACCTCGCCGGCCCGGCCGACGACGAGCGCATCCCCGCCGAGGTGCTGGGCCGTGCCCTGGTGGTGCGCAGCCTGGAAATGATGCCGGTCGAGTGCGTGGCGCGCGGCTACCTGACCGGTTCGGGGCTCATCGACTACCGCAAGACGGGCCAGGTGTGCGGCATTGCGCTGCCCGACGGGCTGACCGAGGCCAGCAGGTTCGGTGAGCCGCTGTTCACGCCGGCGACCAAGGCCGAGATCGGTGCGCACGACGAGAACATCGCGTTCGACGCCGTCGTGAAGCTGGTGGGCGCCGAGCGGGCCGAGCAGCTGCGCGACGCGACACTGAAGGTCTACAGCGCCGCCGCCGCGCACGCGCTGACCAAGGGAATCATCCTGGCGGACACCAAGTTCGAGTTCGGAGTCGATGCCGACGGCGGGCTGGTCCTCGCCGACGAGGTGCTGACGCCGGACTCGTCGCGATACTGGCCGGTCGACGGTTACACCGAAGGTGTGGTGCAGCCCAGCTTCGACAAGCAGTTCGTCCGCAACTGGCTGACCGGTCCGGACTCCGGCTGGGATCGCGCCGGCGACACCCCGCCGCCGGCGTTGCCCGACGACATCGTCGAGGCCACCCGGGCGCGGTACATCGAAGCGTACGAACGGATTTCGGGTCGCCGCTTTGCCGATTGGATCGGCGCGTGAGCACCCCGCCGATCGCCAAGAAGGTCGATCACCGCCGCGAACACCACGGCGACGTGTTCATCGACCCGTACGAGTGGCTGCGCGACAAGAACGACCCCGAGGTGCTCGCGCTCCTGAACGCGGAGAACGCCTACACCGAGGAAGTCACCGCACCACTGGAACCGCTGCGGCAGAAGATCTTCGACGAGATCAAGGCCCGTACCAAAGAGACCGACCTGTCGGTGCCGACCCGACGCGGCGACTGGTGGTATTACGCCCGCAGCTTCGAGGGCAAGCAGTACAGCGTGCATTGCCGGTGCCCCATCAGCGATCCCGACGACTGGACCCCGCCGCAGCTCGATGAGCACACCGAGGTCCCCGGCGAGCAGGTGCTGCTGGACGAGAACGTCGAGGCCGAGGGCCACGACTTCTTCTCGCTCGGCGCGGCCACCGTCAGCGTCGACGCCAACATCCTCGCCTACTCCGTCGACACCGTGGGCGACGAGCGATACACGTTGAAGTTCAAGGACTTACGCACCGGTGAGCTGTACGACGACCGGATCACCGGCATCGGCGCCGGCGGCACCTGGGCGGCCGACAACCGGACGCTCTACTACGTCACGGTCGACGACGCCTGGCGGCCGGACACCGTCTGGCGTCACCGACTGGGCTCCGGGCTGCCCGGTGAGAAGGTGCACCACGAGTCCGACGAGCGGTTCTGGGTGGGCGTGGGCCGCACCCGCAGTGACAAGTACATCTTCATCGCCGCGGGCAGTGCCGTCACCTCCGAGGTGCGTTACGCCGACGCGGGCGACGCCAAGGCCGAATTCAAAGTGGTGTTGCCGCGCAAGGACTCCGTCGAATATTCGGTCGAGCACGCGGTGGTCGGCGGCGAGGATCGGTTCCTGATCCTGCATAACGACGGCGCCGAGAACTTCACGCTGGTCGATGTGCCGGTGTCCGATGCTCCGCTGACGAGCCTCGACGGCGCCCGCACGCTCATCGAGCACCGCGACGACGTCCGCCTCGATGGCGTCGATGCGTTCGCCGACCAGTTGGTGGTGAGCTATCGGCGGGAGGCGTTGCCGCGAATCCAGCTGTGGCCCTTCGATTCCGACGGCAACTACGGCGAGACCCAGGAGATCGCGTTCGAGTCGGAGTTGATGTCGGTCGGCCTGTCGGGCAACCCGAACTGGTCGTCGCCGCGGCTGCGGGTGGGGGCGACGTCGTTCGTCATCCCGGTGCGGATCTATGACCTGGACCTGGCCACCGGTGAACGAATCCTGTTGCGCGAGCAGCCGGTTCTTGGTGACTACCGGCCCGAGGACTACCTCGAGCGCCGGGACTGGGCGGTGGCCGCCGACGGTACGAAGGTGCCGTTGTCGATCATCCAGCGGGTGGGCGCGCCGACCCCGGCGCCCGCGCTGCTGTACGGCTACGGCGCCTACGAGTCCTGCGAGGACCCCCGTTTCTCGATCGCCCGGCTGTCGCTGCTGGACCGCGGCGTGGTGTTCGTCGTCGCGCACGTGCGTGGCGGCGGTGAGCTGGGGCGTGGCTGGTACGAGCACGGCAAGCTGCTGGAGAAGAAGAACACCTTCACCGACTTCATCAGCGCCGCAGAGCATCTGATCGCCACGGGCGTCACCAGGCCGGAGAATCTCGTGGCGCTCGGTGGCAGTGCCGGTGGCCTGCTGATGGGTGCCGTCGCCAACATGGCGCCGCACCTGTTCGCCGGCATCCTCGCCCAGGTGCCCTTCGTCGACGCGCTGACCACCATCCTCGACCCGTCGCTGCCGCTCACCGTCACCGAGTGGGACGAGTGGGGTAACCCGTTGGCGGACAAGGCCGTCTACGACTACATGAAGTCCTACACGCCGTACGAGAACGTGACGGCTCAGGACTACCCGGCGATTCTGGCGATGACGTCGCTCAACGACACCCGCGTGTACTACGTCGAGCCCGCGAAATGGGTTGCCGCGCTGCGCAGTACCAAGACCGACGACCATCCCGTCTTGCTCAAGACCGAGATGGCGGCCGGGCACGGCGGCACCAGTGGGCGCTACGAACGCTGGAAGGAAGCCGCGTTCCAGTACGCCTGGGTGCTAGCCACCGCGGACCGCGACAAATATGGCAGCGGCCAGGTAGATGACCTCCTGGACGGAGCGCACGCCTAGGTTCGACGCCATGGAGGGCGGGGTGTCGGGCATCTGCGCGGCGTAGATGTTGGCGGGGAACATGGCCAGCATCAGCAGGAACAGGCAGATGGCGGCCGCGACACGCGTGGGCGGGAACAGGAGCCCGACGGCGCCGAGCAGCTCCAGCACGCCGGTGATGGCCACCAGTCGTTCCGGCGACGGCAGCCGCGGCGGGACGATCGCGATCATGTCGCGCCGCATGCCCGGGGTGAAATGTGCGACGCCGGTCATGAAGAACATCAGGGCCAAGCCGACCGCGATGGCGCTCGGCCAGCTGTCGACGTAGCCGACCCCGAGCCAGCCGGCGACGCGTGCGGCCAGGCTGCCCAGCACGAGAGCGAGAAGAACGGCCATGGGCTGCGCCTCCGTAATCTAGTCGACGTCTAGATTGAAGGATATCCTGGAACTTGACACTGTCAAGATAGGATGCGGACATGGCCAGGCAGAGCTACCACCACGGCGATCTGAAGGCCGTCATCCTGGAGCAGGCGGCCGCGCTCGTCGCCGAACGTGGCGCCGACAGCATCTCGCTGCGCGAGTTGGCCCGCGCGGCCGGAGTATCGCACGCGGCGCCGGCGCACCACTTCACCGATCGGCGGGGGTTGTTCACCGCGCTGGCGACCGAGGGCTTCACGCAGCTGGCGGCTGCCCTCGCTGAGGCGGAGCCGGAATTCGCCTATGCGGCACGGGCTTACGTGCAGTTCGCCCTCGACCACCCCGGCCACTACGCCGTCATGTTCGACAAGATGCTCTACGACGCATCCGACCCGGACCTGCGAGCCGCCGAAGCCGAGGCGGCCGCCGAACTCACCGGCGGCGTGGCGACCCTGGTTGATCCCAATGCCCAGAACGACCCCGAGGGCTCGGCCCTGGCCGCGTGGTCTCTGGTCCACGGTTTCGCGCTGCTGACCCTCAACGGCGCGGTCACCGACCCCGATCCCGTCGACACCGCCGAACGCCTCGCCCGCATCCTCTTCTCCGGCTAGCTCTCCGGCTAGCCCCATCTCCCGCCCCCACCTCGCGCCTCCCACCCCCACTTCCCGCTGCCCCCACTTCCCGCGAGCGGCCGTGTTTGTACGGCAACACGCCGCTATTTGCGTGCAGAAGGGTCGCGCTCACAACTGCTGAGCGGCCGTGTCTGTACGGCAACACGCCGCAATCTGTGTGCAGGAAGGTGCCGCTCGTGGCTGCTGAGTGGCCGCGTTTTGTACACGTAGGTCGGCGTGTCGCCGGACAAACACGGCCGCTCGCGCTGAAAGGCGGCAGGGGGAGCAGGCGAGAAAAAGGGGCAGTGTTCAGGCGGCACCAATGTCACGGCAACCGACGGGACACCTGACGTTGTCACACTGCTTACATGGCTGGCCAATTGATCGTCTCGATCTCGGGGATCCGGGACCGCACGCTGGGTGACGTCGCCGACTTCTGCACCGAGCTCGACGCCCGGCAGATTCCGGCGTCGCTGCTGGTCGCCCCGCGGCTCAAAGGCGGCTACCGGCTGGAGCGTGACATCCCCACGGTCGAGTGGTTGACCAAACGCCGCGCGGCGGGGGCCGCTGTTGTCCTGCACGGGTTCGACGAAGCGGCCAGCAAGAAGCGTCGCGGCGAATTCGCCGCCCTGCCCGCACACGAGGCCAACCTGCGCCTGATGGGCGCCGACCGGGTGCTCGAACACCTCGGCCTGCGCACCCGCTTGTTCGCCGCGCCCGGTTGGACGGCGTCACAGGGCACCGTGACCGCGTTGCCGCGCAACGGCTTCCGGCTCCTGGCCGGCGATGCGGGCATCACCGACCTGGTGCGGTCCACCACCTTGCGGTCGCGGGTCTTCGGTATCGGCGAGGGGTTTCTCACCGAACCCTGGTGGTGTCGCACCCTGGTGCTGGCCGCCGAGCGCACGGCCCGGCGCGGGGGCACCGTCCGGCTCGCAGTGGCCGCCGGTCAGCTGCGGCGGACCGGGCCGCGCCAGGCCATGCTCGACGCCATCGACCTCTCACTCATGCACGGCTGCGCACCCGCGGCCTACGAGTGGACGCCCGACCCGGCACTAACTGACGCGGCCTGACGCCCGGGACGCTAGCGTGGCCCCATGGACGCTGACGTCATCGTCGTGGGGGCCGGGCTGGCCGGGCTGGTCGCCGCCGCCGAACTGCTCGAGCGGGGCCGGTCGGTTCTGGTCGTCGACCAGGAGAACGAGGCCAACATCGGTGGCCAGGCGTTCTGGTCGTTCGGCGGGCTGTTCTTCGTCGACAGCGCCGAACAGCGACGGGTCGGTATCCGCGACAGCTACGAGCGGGCGCTGGAAGATTGGCTGCGCACAGCAGGTTTCGACCGCGACGAGGACCACTGGCCCGAGCAGTGGGCCCGCGCCTACGTCGACTTCGCCGCCGGCGAGAAGCGCAGCTGGCTGCGCGAGCGGGGCCTGCAGACCTTCGCGTTGGTCGGCTGGGCCGAACGCGGCGGCTGGGACGGCAAGGGGCCGGGCAACTCGGTGCCGCGCTTCCACATCACCTGGGGTACCGGCCCGGCACTGGTCGACATCTTCGCGCGACGGGTCGTCGGGCACCCCAAAGTGCGCTTCGCACACCGGCATCGGGTCGACGAACTGATTGTCGATCAAGGCGCCGTCGCCGGCGTGCGCGGCGCGGTGCTGGAACTGTCGACCACCGCCCGTGGAGAGGCGTCATCGCGTAACACCGTGGGGGAGTTCGAGTTCCGCGCGCAGGCGGTGATCGTCGCCAGTGGTGGCATCGGCGGCAACCACGACCTGGTGCGCCAGAACTGGCCCAAGCGCATGGGCCGGGTGCCCGGCCAGCTGCTGTCCGGTGTGCCCGCGCACGTCGACGGCCGCATGCTCGGCATCAGCCAGGCGGCCGGCGCCAGCGTCATCAACAACGACCGGATGTGGCACTACACCGAGGGCATCACCAACTACGACCCGATCTGGCCGCTGCACGGTATCCGCATCCTGCCCGGGCCGTCGTCGCTGTGGCTGGACGCCACCGGCAAGCGGCTGCCCGACCCGCTGTACCCGGGCTACGACACCCTGGGCACGCTGGAGTACATCTGCCAAACCGGTTACGACTACACGTGGTTCGTACTCGACCAGAGCATCATCGCCAAGGAATTCGGGCTCTCCGGACAGGAGCAGAACCCCGACCTCACCGGCAAGAACCTGCGGGAAGTGCTGGGGCGTAGCCGGGGCGGCGGCCCGGCTCCGGTCCGCGCGTTCGTCGACAAGGGCGTGGACTTCGTGTCGGCGAACACGTTGCGCGACTTGGTTTCTGCCATGAACAAGGTGCCCGACGTCGAACCGCTGGACTACGCGACCGTCGAGGCCGAGGTCAACGCCCGCGACAAGGAGATGACCAGCAAGCTCACCAGCGACGGCCAGACCGTGGCCTACCGGGCCGCACGCTCGTACCTGCCGGACCGGCTGGCGCGCATCGCCGGACCGCACAAACTGACCGACCCCAAGGCCGGCCCGATGATCGCCGTCAAGCTGCACATCCTGACCCGAAAGTCCTTGGGCGGCTTGCACACCGACCTCGACTCGCGGGTGCTGACACCAGAGGGTGCGGTGCTCGAGGGACTGTACGCGGCCGGCGAGGCGGCCGGTTTCGGCGGCGGCGGTGTGCACGGCTACCGGGCGCTGGAAGGCACCTTCCTGGGTGGCTGCATCTTCTCCGGCCGCGCCGCCGGACGTGCCGCGGCCCGCGCCGTCGGCTGAGTTCCTAGCCGCCGGCGGGTGACTGCACGCGGTCGGCGCCCCTGGCGCGCGGGGAACGATGCAGTACCTGCGGGCCGGCGGCCAGGACCGCCAGGCACACCATCGACGTGGCATAGAGCGCGCCGCCGATGATGTCGGTGAAGTAGTGGAAGTGGTTGCTGGCCATGCCGATAGACGGGATGGCGGCGCCGATCGTCGCGATCGTGACGCTCCACGCGTGCACCCCGATCCCGAGCACCAGCATGGCCGCGACGGTGATCGCCACGGTGGTGTGGCCGCTGGGATACGCCAGATTCTCGCCGTACCAGGGCCGGCCGAACAGCACCTTCAGCACCTTGGCGCCGATGATCGAGATGACCGGGCACAACGCGGCCACGGTGGCCAGCCGCCACTCGCGTCGCCACAGCGGGATGCCCACAGCCAGCAGATAGAGCGGTACCAGCACCTTGACGCGGTTGAGCAGCAGCATCCAGTACGGGTGGTCGCCGAGCAGTGCGCGCGACGTCTGCATGAACCAGTGATCCACGGCCGAGTCACCCGACCGGACGACGATGCCCAGCGCGATCATCGCGGTGAACCCGACAAGCGGCCACCACACCAAGAACCGTCGCGCGTTCAGAACCGCATCTCCTGCTCGGGCGTCAGCACCCGGAAGTCGGTGTCGGTCATCTCGTCGAGGCGGCCGTAGTAGATGCCCTTGGCCTGCTCGGCGACGACGCCCTGATGGATCGGCACCGCATGCTGCGGCGCGACGGCCCGCAGGAAGTCGACGGCCTCGGCGATCTTCATCCACGGAGCGGCGGCCGGTGCGGCCAGCACCTCGACCGGCTCGTCCGGCACGAACAGCGCGTCGCCCGGGTGCATCAGGCGGGCAGCGTGACCAGCATCACCGACCAGGTACGAGATGTTGTCGATGATCGGAATCTCCGGGTGGATCACCGCATGCTTGCCGCCTGCGCCGCGCACCGTCAGGTGACCGATCGACACCGTGTCGCCGACGTGCACGGCCTGCCACGCGCCACCCAGCTGCGCCGCGGTCATGGGGTCGGCATACAGCTTGGCCTGCGGATTCGCCTCGACCAGGGCCGGCAGCCGGGCCGGATCGGCGTGGTCGGGGTGCTGATGAGTGATCAGGATGGCGTCCAGTCCCGTGATGCCCTCGAACCCGTGCGAGAAGTTGCCCGGGTCGAACAGGACCGTCGCCTGCGCGTCACCGTCGGTGAATCGGGCCAACAGGCAGGAATGTCCGAAGTGCGTCAGCTCCATCAGTCCATTGTGCGGGCATCGCGGCGCACAAGGGCGCCGGTAGAGTACAGATGTCTTCCCGTCGCTACGCTCGCCTCGGCAGAGCAATCCGACCCGAACAAAGGAGCGCGCGTGGCCCGCGTCGTTGTGCACGTGATGCCCAAGGCCGAAATCCTGGACCCGCAAGGCCAGGCGATTGTGGGAGCGCTGGGGCGCCTCGGGATCACCGGAGTGTCCGACGTCCGCCAGGGCAAGCGCTTCGAGCTCGAGGTCGACGACACCGTGTCCGACGAGACGCTGGAGCACGTCGCCGAGACGCTGCTGGCCAACACCGTCATCGAGGACTTCTCGGTGCACCGGGAGAACGCATGACCACCAAGGTCGGTGTCATCACCTTCCCCGGCACGCTCGACGATGTCGACGCGGCGCGCGCCGTCCGGGCCGTCGGCGGCGAGGCCGTCAGCCTCTGGCACGCCGATCCGGACCTGAAGGGCGTCGACGCCGTCATCGTCCCCGGCGGTTTCTCGTACGGCGACTACCTGCGCTGCGGCGCCATCGCCAAGTTCGCGCCCGTCATGACCTCGGTCGTCGAAGCGGCCGGCAAGGGCATGCCCGTGCTGGGCATCTGCAACGGCTTCCAGGTGCTGTGCGAGGCCGGGCTGCTGCCGGGCGCGCTGACCCGCAACGAGGGTCTGCACTTCATCTGCCGCGACGTGTGGCTCGAGGTGACCGCGACGTCGACCGCGTGGAGCAGCCGCTATGAACCCGGCGCCGACATCCTGATCCCGCTCAAGTCGGGTGAGGGTCGGTACGTCGCGTCGGAGAGCGTGCTCGACGAGCTCGAAGGCGAAGGTCGCGTGGTCTTCCGCTACCGCGACAACATGAACGGCTCGATGCGCTCGATCGCCGGGATCAGCTCGGCCAACGGCCGCGTCGTCGGCCTGATGCCGCACCCCGAGCACGCCACCGAGGCCCTCACCGGCCCGTCCGACGACGGACTCGGCATCTTCTTCTCGGCACTCGACGCGGTCCTGAGCGCCTGACGCCGTTCTGGCTTGCCCGACCTGTTGACCCTGACCTGAGGGCGCACCTCGCTCGAACGAATGCGCCCTGGGTACAGGGTCAACTGGCGGCGGGATCAACGAGTAGATCAGCTGTCGAGCGCGACCGACGCTTCCGCGGTGTAGCAGAGGAACGTCAGCGTCTCCTGCAGGTACAGCTGCACCGTCTCGGCATCGTGCGACAGGTAGCCGATGGTCACGTCGGTGCCCAGCTGCAGATCGAAATCGCCTCCGCGCGTGGACAATACGAACGCGCCATCGATGGCGGGCGCCCAGATGATCTCACCGTCGACCAGTCGGTTGAGGTGCTCCAGCAGCGGGTAGCCGTGCTCGGTGGTCTCACTGACCTTGGTGTAGGCCTCCGCCGACAGCAGCACCGAGTACGGCCCGTCCACACCGGCCAGCCGCAGCTCGGACAGCGCCTGGGAGATCACGTCCGGGTAGCCCCGCGGGTCGCTCGGCAGCGCCAGCGCCGGGTTGGAGCTGGCGGCGCGGATGCCCTCGATCTGCGCGGCCGGGTAGCCCTCGAAGATCGCCCGGTCCTCCGAGAACGCCAGCTTCTTGGCGGCTTCCTTCACCGGATCCCAGTCGGAGTCCTGCGCGCCGCGCTCGACGTCGTCGATCGCCGTGCGGGTCACCGTGAACGGCACCCGCAGCCGCACCAGCGGCCGGGCTTCCCGAAGGTGCGCCACCACACCGTCGGCCGGCGACGTGACATCGACGAGATGGCCGGTGCTGACCGCGGCCGTCTTCGGTCCACCCGGCTCGCTCACGTCGACGACGCGACGGCCGGCGATGTGCCGCTTGAACGTCCGGGCGGCCTCCTCTTCGATCTGGGCCCACGCGGCCGCGGTGATCGGAGCGAGATCGCGGTACAGGTTGTTCATTGCGGTTGACCTTTCAGACTGCCGATGGACAGGGTGCCAGTTGACGTGGGTTGGGCTTCGGGTTCGGCCGGTGCTGCGGCGGGCAGGGGCGGCGGGGCATCGAGGAAATCGACTGTGGGAGTGAAGAACAACACTCCGGTGACCGCCGTGGAGAAATCCAGGATGCGATCGGTGTTGCCCGGCGGATCGCCGATGAACATGTTGCGCAGCATGCGTTCGGTGACGGCCGGGTCGGCCGAGTACGCGATGTAGTACGTGCCGAATTCCCCTGAGCCGACGCGGCCGAACGGCATGTTGGCCCGCACGATCTGCAGTTGGTTACCGTCGTCGTCCTCGATGACGTTGAGGGCCAGGTGTGAGTTGGGCGGCTTGACGTCGTCGGCCATCTCGATGTCCTCGAGCTTGCTCCGGCCGATCACCCGTTCCTGCTCGGTGACGCTGAGCGACTCCCACGACGCCATGTCGTGCAGGTACTTCTGCACGTGAACGTAACTGCCACCGGCGAATTCGGGATCGTCGTCGCCGACCAGTGCCGCGACCACGGCATCCGGTCCGTCCGGGTTCTCGGTGCCGTCGACGAAGCCGAGCAGGTCGCGGTTCTCGAAGAACTTGAATCCGTGGACCTCGTCGATCACCGTCACCGCGCCGTCGAGTGACTTCAGAATCTGGCTGGCCAGCTCGAAACACACGTCCATGGCGTTCGCCCGGATGTGGAACAGCAGGTCGCCCGGCGTCGACGGCGCGTGGTGACGCGCACCCTGCAATTCCGGGAACTCATGCAGCCCGGCCGGCCGCGGCCCGCTGAACAAGCGATCCCAGGCGTCCGAGCTGATGCCGGTCACGAGGCTCAGACGGCTTGCGGGCGTGCGGAATCCAACTGCCCGAACGAGTCCGGACAGCCCGGTGAGCGCATCGTGCACTTCGGGCTCGGCGCCCTCATCGATGGTGGCGATGAGAAAGATGGCAGCAGATGTCAACGTGGTGAGAACGGGCTGAGGCCGTGCGGGACACACGAACTCGACCCTAGCGGCAACGGCAACGGATTTCCGGGTGATGATGGCCTCATGACCGGAGCTACTGCCGCAGGCCTCTGCGGGTTCATCGACGCGTCGCCCTCACCCTTCCATGTGTGCGCGACGGTGGCCGCGCGGCTGACCGCCGCCGGGTTCACCGAACTCGCCGAGACCGACGCCTGGCCCGCCTCTCCCGGTAACTACTTCACGGTGCGGGCCGGCTCGCTGGTGGCGTGGCGGGCGACGGACGCGCCGAACCCCTTCCGCATCGTCGGCGGCCACACCGACAGCCCCAACCTGCGGGTCAAGCAGCACCCGGACCGGTTCGTCAGCGGCTGGCAGGTCGTGGCGCTCGAGCCCTACGGCGGCGCGTGGCTGAACTCGTGGCTGGACCGCGACCTCGGCATCAGTGGCCGGCTCTCGGTACGGCGCGGCAACACCGTCGAGGACGTCCTGGTCCGGATCGACGACCCGATCCTGCGGGTGCCGCAGCTGGCCATCCACCTGTCCGACGACCGCAAGGGCGTCAGCCTCGATCCGCAGCGGCACGTCAACGCGGTGTGGGGCGTCGGGACCGGAACCCGGGACTTCGTGGCCTTCGTCGCCGAGCGGGCGGGCGTCGAGGGCGCCGACGTCCTGGCCGCCGACCTGATGACGCACGACCTGACGCCCTCCCGGCTGATCGGCGCCGACAGTGAGCTCGTCAGCGCACCCCGGCTCGACAACCAGGGCACCTGCTACGCCGGGCTGGAGGCGTTCCTGGCCGCGCCGGCTGCCGACTACGTTCCGGTGCTGGCGCTGTTCGACCACGAAGAGGTCGGGTCGACGTCCGACCACGGCGCGCAGTCCGATCTGCTGCCGACGGTGCTGGAGCGCATCGTGCTGGCGGCTGGCGGAACGCGCGAGGATCTGCTGCGCCGGCTGGCCGGCTCGATGGTGGCCTCGGGCGACATGGCGCACGCCACGCACCCGAACTACCCGGAGCGGCATGAACCGGGGCACCTCATCCAGGTCAACGGCGGCCCGGTGCTCAAGGTGCAACCCAACCTGCGGTACGCCACCGACGGCCGGACCGCCGCGGCGTTCGCATTGGCCTGCGCGCAAGCCGGGGTACCGCTGCAGCGGTACGAGCACCGCGCCGACCTGCCGTGCGGATCGACGATCGGACCGATGACCGCCGCCCGCACCGGCATCCCGACCGTCGACGTCGGCGCCGCGCAGCTGGCCATGCACTCGGCACGCGAGGTGATGGGCGCGCTCGACGTGCCGGCCTACGCCGCGGCGCTGCAGGCGTTCCTGGCACCCGCCTAGAGTTTGACCATGGCACTCAAAGTGGAGATGGTCACATTCGACTGCACCGACGCGCAGGCCCTCGCCGACTGGTGGGCCGCGCAATTCGGCGGCAAGGTGCACACCCTGATGCCGGGGGAGTTCTTCGTCGTCAACTTCCCGGAGGGCCCGAATCTGGGCTTCCAGCAGGTCGACGACCCGACGCCCGGCAAGAACCGGCTGCACCTGGACTTCCACCTCGAAGGCGACATCGAGCCCGAGCTCGAGCGCCTCAAAGCCGCGGGCGCGACGGAAACCGAACGCCATGCCTTCGGCGAGGTGGCCCGCTGGGTGGTGCTGGCCGACCCGGAGGGCAACGCGTTCTGCATCGCGGGCGCGGCCTGACGGGCTAGGGACCGGCCTGCTCGACCAGTTCGACGCCGGTGGACACCACCGGCTCCGACGCGGCATGCCACGCCTTGGACGCGACGACGATGGCGCCGGCACAGATACACACCAGGGCCGCGATCACGGCCAGTACCGCGATCGCACCCCGGTTGAGTCCGATGTGAAGTCTCATCCGGCCACGCTAAGAGTGCGGGATGAGGCCCCGATGGGTCCTACCTAGCAGCCCGCTATGAGGGCCGCCGCGATGAGTTCCCGCCTTCGGGCGAGTCGACCTAGTGTTGAACCGCCGATCGAGAACGGAGTCCGCCATGGCCGACGCCAAGGATGTATCGCAATCACGGGCCGTGTGGGCCGGTCGCACCACACCGCAGAAGGCCGGCCTCGTCCTGAGCGCCTTCCTCCTGCTGTTCCTGCTGGCCGATGCCATTCCGAAGATTCTCGGGATGGAGTTCGCCCGCACCGCGACCGAGGGCATCGGCTTCCCGCCCTACCAGACGTACGTCATCGGGTGGGTGCTGCTGGCTTGCATCATCGTGTGGGTGATCCCCCGCACCGCAGTGCTGGGCGCGGTCGGGCTGACGGCCTATCTCGGCGGTGCCGTGACCATCGACATGCACCAAGAGGCGTGGTTCCCCGTGGTCTTCGCGGTGGCCTTCGGACTCTTGATCTGGGGCGCGCTCATCCTGCGGCGGCCGGCGCTGCTCAAGGTGCTGGTCAGCGGCGACGAGTAGCCGGCGCTCGCCGTGGCGGGCGGGCAAGTTCCGCAACGATAGACTCTCTGCGTGACGTCCTCGGTCGATACCGTCAATAACGCGACTACCACGCCCGACCAGCCGCAGCCGTATCGCGAGCTCGGTCTCAAGGATGACGAGTACCAGCGCATCCGCGAGATCCTCGGCCGTCGGCCCACCGATGCCGAGCTGGCCATGTACTCGGTGATGTGGAGCGAGCACTGCTCGTACAAGTCCTCCAAGGTGCATCTGCGCTACTTCGGTGAGACCACCACCGACGAGATGCGCGCCGGCATGCTGGCCGGTATCGGCGAGAACGCCGGCGTCGTCGACATCGGTGACGGCTGGGCCGTCACCTTCAAGGTCGAATCGCACAACCACCCGTCGTACGTCGAGCCCTACCAGGGCGCGGCCACCGGCGTCGGCGGCATCGTCCGCGACATCATGGCCATGGGCGCCCGCCCGGTCGCGGTGATGGACCAGCTGCGCTTCGGCGCGGCCGACGCGCCCGACACCCGCCGCGTGCTCGACGGCGTCGTCCGCGGCGTCGGCGGCTACGGCAACTCGCTGGGCCTGCCGAACATCGGCGGCGAGACCATCTTCGACCCGTCGTACGCCGGCAACCCGCTGGTGAACGCCCTCTGCGTGGGCGCGCTCCGCGTCGAGGACCTGCACCTGGCGTTCGCGTCGGGTACCGGCAACAAGATCATCCTGTTCGGCGCCCGCACGGGACTGGACGGCATCGGCGGCGTCTCGGTGCTGGCCTCCGACACCTTCTCCGGCGACGAGTCGGGCGCCGGCCGCAAGAAGCTGCCGTCGGTTCAGGTGGGCGACCCGTTCACCGAGAAAGTCCTGATCGAGTGCTGCCTGGAGCTGTATGCAGCCCACCTGGTGGTCGGTATCCAGGATCTCGGTGGCGCCGGATTGTCCTGTGCCACTTCGGAACTGGCATCGGCCGGCGACGGTGGCATGCACATCGACCTCGACAAGGTGCCGCTGCGCGCGACCGGCATGACCCCGGCTGAGGTGCTTTCCAGCGAGTCGCAGGAGCGCATGTGCGCCGTCGTGACGCCGGAGAACGTCGATGCGTTCATGGCCGTCTGCCGCAAGTGGGACGTCCTGGCGACGGTCATCGGTGAGGTCACCGACGGTGACCGGCTGAAGATCAGCTGGCACGGCGAGACCGTCGTCGACGTGCCGCCGCGCACCGTCGCGCACGAGGGCCCCGTCTATGAGCGGCCGGTCGAGCGCCCGGACACCCAGGACGCGCTGATCGCCGACACGTCGGCGAAACTCCCGCGGCCCAAGACCGGCGACGAGCTGCGCGCCACCCTGCTGCAGCTGCTCGGCAGCCCGCACCTGTGCAGCCGCGCGTTCATCACCGAGCAGTACGACCGCTATGTCCGCGGCAACACCGTGCTGGCCGAGCACGCCGACGGCGGCGTCCTGCGCATCGACGAGGCCACCGGCCGCGGCATCGCCGTCTCGACCGACGCGTCGGGCCGCTACACCCAGCTGGACCCGTACACCGGCGCGCAGCTGGCGCTGGCAGAAGCCTTCCGTAACGTCGCCGTCACCGGCGCGACGCCGGTGGCCGTCACCAACTGCCTCAACTTCGGCTCGCCGGAGGACCCGGGCGTCATGTGGCAGTTCTCGCAGGCCGTGCGCGGCCTCGCGGATGGCTGTGCGGCCCTTGGTATTCCGGTCACCGGCGGCAACGTCAGCTTCTACAACCAGACCGGCTCGACGGCCATCCTGCCGACTCCGGTGGTCGGCGTGCTCGGCGTCATCGATGATGTGCACCGCCGCATCCCGACCGGCATCGGCCTGGAGCCGGGCGAGACGCTGATCCTGCTCGGCGACACCCATGACGAGTTCGACGGTTCGGTGTGGGCCCAGGTCACGGCCGATCACCTCGGTGGCGTCCCGCCTCGGGTGGACCTGGCGCGCGAGCAGCTGTTGTCCGAGGTGCTGACCGCGGGTTCGCGCGACGGATTGATCTCGGCCGCCCACGACCTGTCCGAGGGCGGGCTCATCCAGGCTGTCGTCGAGGCCGCGCTGGCCGGCGAAACCGGTTGCCGGGTACTGCTTCCGGAAGGTGCGGACCCGTTTGTGCAGCTGTTCTCCGAGTCGTCCGGCCGGGTGCTGGTCGCGGTGCCGCGCACCGAGGAGAGCCGCTTCATGGCGATGTGCGAGGCCCGCGAACTGCCGGCCGTCCGTATCGGTGTGGTGGACCCGGGCAGCGACTCGGTCGAGGTGCAGGGTCAGTTCAGCGTCACGCTGGACGAACTGCGCACAACTTCCGAGAGCGTGCTGCCCGCCCTGTTCTCCCATGAGTGATTTGTGCACGAAAATCCGCGCCCACCGCGGAAAATCGTGCACAAATCCCTGAGATGGTGACGCGTAAGGCGCCCGACCCGGCGGCGACGCGGGCGGCGGTGCTGCTCGTCGCCGACTGGCTGCGCGACGAGCAGACCGGAACGCCGCCGCGCGCCGCGATCGCGGAGGCCGTGCGGCTGACGGCGCGCACGCTGGCGGCCGTCGCGCCCGGCGCCAGCGTCGAGGTGCGGGTGCCGCCTTTCGTTGCGGTGCAGTGCATTTCGGGCCTCAGTCATACCCGCGGCAATCCGCCCAACGTGGTGGAGACGGACCCGCGCACCTGGCTGCTACTGGCCACTGGGCTGTTGTCGCTCGACGACGCGACGGGCGTCGTCGAGCTGTCGGGGTCGCGGGCACCGGAGATCGGCCCGTGGCTGCCGCTGGTCGAGCTGTAGCGCTCACTTGAAGAACGGGTATTCCTGCACCCAGTGAAAGCCCCTGTTGCGCAACGTGAATTGATCGAGGTCGACCTGATCGAGGGCGATCTGTACCGGACGGCCCTGCAGCGTGCCGGTCAGTTGCAGCTGCCGGGCCGCCGGCCGCGAGACCTTCAGCTCGGCCAGTGCCGCGCCGCCGGGTCCGGTCGCGGTGATGGTGTCGGACTTGATGGTGGCGGGGGCGTCGACCAGTTCGCCGTTCATGCGCTGATACGTCAGGGCGCCGTCGGTCTCGAAAACCAGCCGTTGCCAACGGGTTTGATCGGTCGTCAGTGGCGGCAGCGGCTTGCCGTCAACGCTGAACTCCCGGACCGCCCAGATGCCGTACAGCTCGGGTTTGGCCATGCCGCCGCCGTAGGCGTGCCACGCCTGCCAGCTCGCGAAGACGCATCCGGCCAGTACCCAGAGCCCGAGCACGGCCTGCACGGTGGCGGCTCTGCGATTGGCCCGCGCGGAGCTGAACAGGGCGGGTTGGCTCACCGGCTCCGACGGGCGTTGCAGCACGAACAGGTCCGTCAGCCGACGCAGCTGCGGCGCGAGCAGCACCAGGCTCATCAGCAGCAGATGTCCGGACAGGATCTTGACCGGCACGTCGAACGTCATGTTCAACAGGAACACCTGGGCCATGCTGGCCAGCCCGAGCAGCGTGCCCAGGGTCGCGGTGCGCGGCAGGAACATCAGCAATCCAGCCAGTACCTCCACGGCGCCGAGCGTCATCTCGTACGGGTGTGAGCTGCCCACCTGCAGCCACAGCACAGAGGCCGGACTCAAGTCGCCGAAGGACCGCAGCAGCGCGGACGGCGGCGGAGACGGCATCTGGGTGGGCACCAGTTTGGCGAACCCGTAGAAGAGCATCTGGCCGGCGACGCACAACCGCAGGAAGGTCAGGAACCACGCCGACAGCCGCGCGTAGTCGGGCCGCCGTCGGTCAATGAGCGTCCACACCGCGGTGCCGACGGCCGCGACGACCGCCAGGGTGAAGACCATCACCCAGACGACGGTCTGATCGCCGCTGCCGGAGTCCTGATGGAGCACCGCGTCGACGCCGAAGACCTCGCGACCGACCCACCTCAGTGGCGGGCCCAGCAGCGTCATCTGCCACATCACCGCCAGCTTGGGCAGCCACTCGCCGACGATCCCGAAGAAGGCAAAGGTGATCTGCGCGAACAACACACAGAACAGACCGAAGTACAGAAAGCAGAATCTGAATGCGATCTTCGTCACGGTCGACCATGGCCGGGTGGGGTCGGCGGCGACGGGATCGGCGACAACGGAACCGGAACTCTCGGATAATTGACTGGCCATGAAATCCATATAAACAGCCGGATTGAAGTGGGCTGATGAGACGGCTGACGCCCCCGCGCGAAGCCGTCCGCGGCGCGGCGGCCGAGCCGGAAACCGGCCCGGCCGACACGCCTACGGTGTACGACGCGCCAACAGAAGGAAGATTCGATTCCGTTTCGCGCCCAACGGGACCGTAGACTCGAACCCGTCACCAACCGCCTCCCCGGGAGCAGCCCTATCGTGACCGAACAGACCGAGAACGAGCCACGCGAGGAATGCGGCGTATTCGGGGTCTGGGCCCCTGGCGAGGATGTGGCAAAGCTCACTTACTACGGTCTCTATGCCCTGCAACACAGAGGGCAGGAAGCGGCAGGTATCGCTGTCGCTGACGGATCGCAGATTCTGGTCTTCAAGGACCTCGGTCTGGTCAGTCAGGTGTTCGACGAGCAGACCCTGGCCGCCATGCACGGCCACGTCGCCGTCGGGCACTGCCGCTACTCCACCACCGGCTCCACGACGTGGGAGAACGCCCAGCCGGTGTTCCGCAACACCGCCGCCGGCACCGGCGTCGCGCTCGGCCACAACGGCAACCTGGTCAACACCGCCGAACTGGCGGCGCGGGCCCGCGAAGCCGGACTGATCAACGCGCGTGGCCATGTCGCCGCCACCACCGACTCGGACATCCTGGGCGCCCTGCTGGCGCACGGCGCGGCCGACTCGACGCTGGAACAGTCCGCCCTGGAACTGCTGCCGACGGTCCGTGGCGCGTTCTGCCTGACCTTCATGGACGAGAACACCCTGTACGCCGCGCGCGACCCGCACGGCGTCCGTCCGCTGTCCCTGGGCCGGCTGGACCGCGGCTGGGTCGTCGCCTCCGAGACCGCGGCGCTGGACATCGTCGGCGCCTCGTTCGTCCGCGACATCGAGCCCGGTGAGCTGCTGGCCATCGACGCCGACGGCGTGCGCTCCACCCGGTTCGCCAACCCCGAGCCCAAGAGCTGCGTCTTCGAGTACGTCTACCTGGCCCGCCCGGACAGCACCATCGCCGGCCGCTCGGTCCACGCCGCGCGCGTCGACATCGGCCGCAGGCTCGCCCAGGAGAAGCCCGTCGACGCCGACCTGGTGATCGGGGTGCCCGAATCGGGCGTACCCGCGGCTGTCGGCTACGCGCAGGGCTCGGGTATTCCGTTCGGCCAGGGCCTCATGAAGAACGCCTACGTCGGGCGCACGTTCATCCAGCCGTCGCAGACCATCCGTCAGCTCGGTATCCGGCTCAAGCTCAACCCGCTGAAGGAAGTCATCCGCGGCAAGCGGCTGATCGTCGTCGACGACTCGATCGTCCGCGGCAACACCCAGCGCGCCCTGGTCCGCATGCTGCGCGAGGCCGGTGCTGTCGAGGTGCACGTACGCATCGCGTCGCCGCCGGTGAAGTGGCCATGCTTCTACGGCATCGACTTCGCCACCCCCGCCGAGCTGATCGCCAACGCCAAGAGCACCGAGGCGAGCGAAGACGAGATGCTCGAAGCGGTCCGGCACGCGATCGGCGCCGACTCACTCGGCTACATCAGCCGCCAGGGCATGATCGCTGCCACCGAGCAGCCCGCCACCCGGCTGTGCGCGGCCTGCTTCGACGGCAACTACCCGATCGAACTGCCAGGTGAAGCCGCCCTCGGCAAGAACGTCGTCGAGCACATGCTGGCGTCGGCGGCCCGCACCGGCCTGCCGCTGACTGCCGACAACGACAACGCCTCGGCCCTGCGCCGTCCCTGACCTGACGGCCGTCAACAGGCGCGACGTGCATCCGCGAGGGTGCGACCGGTAGCCTTGGGGCCGATGACTAGCCAGGATGAGCGAGCTGAATCGATTGGCGCCTCCTACGCTTCGGCGGGGGTTGACATCGAGGCAGGCGATCGCGCCGTCGAATTGTTCAAGCCCCACGCCAAGAAGGCCACCCGCCCCGAGGTCCGGGGTGGCCTCGGAGGTTTTGCCGGGCTGTTCGGCCTGAAAGCCGGGTACCGCGAGCCGCTGCTGGCTTCGTCGACCGACGGTGTGGGCACCAAGCTCGCCGTGGCGCAGGCCATGGACAAGCACGACACCGTCGGCATCGACCTCGTCGCGATGGTCGTGGACGACCTCGTGGTGTGTGGCGCCGAGCCGCTGTTCCTGCAGGACTACATCGCCGTGGGCCGCACCGTGCCCGAGCGCGTCGCCGAGATCGTCTCAGGCATCGCAGAGGGCTGTGTGCAGGCCGGCTGTGCGCTGCTGGGCGGTGAGACCGCCGAGCACCCGGGCCTCATGGAGCCCGACCACTACGACATCTCCGCGACCGGCGTCGGCGTCGTCGAGGCCGACGACCTGCTGGGCCCCGAGAACGTCCGCCCCGGCGATGTGATCATCGCCATGGCCGCCACCGGCCTACACTCCAACGGCTACTCGCTGGCCCGCAAGGTGCTGCTCGAGATCGACCGCATGAGCCTGTCCGGGCACGTCGAGGAGTTCGGCCGCACGCTCGGCGAAGAGCTGCTGGAGCCGACACGGATCTACGCCAAGGACTGCCTCGCGCTGGCCGCCGAGACCCAGGTACGCACCTTCTGCCACGTCACCGGCGGCGGACTGGCCGGAAACCTGGAACGCGTCATCCCGCACGGCCTGACCGCAGAGATGGACCGCGGTACCTGGACGCCGGCACCGGTGTTCCAGATGATCGCCCAGCGCGGCCGCGTGGAGCGTGCCGAAATGGAGAAGACGTTCAACATGGGTGTCGGCATGGTCGCCGTCGTCGCGCCGGAGGACACCGACCGCGCACTGGCGATTCTGACTGCCCGGCACCTGGACTGCTGGACTCTGGGCACCGTCAACAAGGGTGGCAAGAGCAGCGTTCGCGCCGAGCTGGTGGGCCAGCACCCGCGCTTCTGACCTTCGGGTCGCGCGCGGGGCTGGGCCTGCGGCCCTGGGACTCAGGGCCGCTCGTGGGGTCTAGTGACGCCAGTCGTCTTCGGGTACGGCCCAGCGACCGGCGGGCTCGTCGCCCGAGTCGTCGTCCAGGTCGTCATCGATGGCACTGGAGCTGTAACCAACGGAGTCGTTCGAGAGCTCTCGCTGCAACCGAGTGAAATCGGTCTGCGGTGAGCTGTACTTAAGGTCTCGAGCAACCTTGGTCTGCTTTGCCTTTGCCCGGCCGCGGCCCATAAGGGACCCCCTCGCGCAATAACGGAGCGGCCCGATGTGCAGGCGGCTCCGATCTGAGTGTGTTTATTGTCCTGCCGTTAGCTTACCGTGCCCGGCGGTCTCATGCTGGCAGGCCACCCTCACGGGGGTCTGAGGGCCGAATCGTCAGCCCTGGTCGAACAGGATGACCTGACGAATGGCCTGCCCGTCGGCCAGCCGATCCATCGCCTCGTTGATCTGATCGAGCCGAATCCGCGCGGAAATGAGCTTCTCCACCGGCAGCTTCCCGTCGCGCCACAGTTGCGCGTACCTGGGGATGTCGCGGGCCGGGACCGACGAGCCCAGATAGCTGCCGACGACCATCCTGGCCTCGGCGGTGACCGTCAGCGGTGAGATGGCGGCCAGTGCGGCCGCGGCCGGCAGGCCCACCGTGATGGTGTTGCCGCCCGGCAGCGTCGCGCCGAAGGCCGTCTCGAAGGCGCGGGGATGCCCGGCACACTCGATGACGTGCCGGGCCTTGATGCCGAGTTCAGCGGCCTGACCTGCGGTATAGGTCTCGGTCGCGCCCAGCGCGGCTGCCTGGCCGAGCTTGTCCGCGGCGGTGTCGACCGCGATGACCCGCGCGACCTGCAGCGCCCGCGCGGTGATGACGGCCGCCATGCCGACGCCGCCGAGGCCGACCACCATCAGGCTGTCGGTCGGCGCGGGCCTGGCGACGTTGAGTACCGCACCACCGCCGGTCAGCACGGCGCAGCCGAGCATCGCGGCGACGTCGGGCGGGACATCGGATCCGACGGGCACGACGGAGGCCCGGTCGACGACGGCGTGGGTGGCGAAACCGGAGACGCCGAGGTGGTGGTGCACGGGCCGGCCGGCCGCACTCAGGCGCCGGCCGGCCAGCAGCGTGCCGGCGGAGTTCGCCGCGGATCCGGTCGGGCACGGCAGGCGGCCGCCTTCGGCGCAGTCGGGGCACTCGCCGCAGCGGGGCAGGAACGACATCACGACGCGCTGCCCGGGGCGGATGTCGCCGACGGCGTCACCGGTGGCGACGACGACACCGGCTGCCTCGTGCCCCAGCAGCATCGGCAGCGGGCGGGGCCGGTTGCCGTCGACGACGCTCAGGTCCGAGTGGCATACGCCGGCCGCCTCGATCCGGACCAGCAGCTCGGTCGGGCCGGGATCCGCCAGCTCCAGCTCGCCGACCGTGATCGGCCGCGACTGTGCGTACGGCCGGGCCCGCCCGGCCTCCTCGAGGACTGCACCGGTGATCTTCATCGGCGGGCCAATGCCGCGAAGGCGTCGTCGGTGCGGTCGAGCGCGTCGTGGATGTCCGTCGCCGTGTGGGCCGCGCTGAGGAACCAGTTGTGGTACGGGTGCAGGTAGACGCCGCGGGCACCGGCCTCGTCGCACCACAGCCGGGTCTGGCTGAAGTCGTCGTCACCGGCGAACCGCAGCAGTGGCATCTGCACCGGCCCCGTCTGCACGACCTCGAAGCCGTGCGCGCGGGCCTGGGCCGCCAGCCCTTCGCGCAGGCGCTGACCGGAGTCGGACATGCGCTGCATCGCGTCGGTGTCGCGCAGTTCCCGGATGGTCGCCAGCGCGGCCGCCATCGACACCGCGGAGTACCAGAACGACCCCGTGGCGTAGATGCTGCCAGCCGCTTCTCTCATCGCTTCGGTGCCCGTCACTGCCGCCAGCGCGTAGCCGTTGGCGATGGCCTTGGACCACGCCGACAGATCGGGACGCACGCCCAGCGGCTCCCAGCTACCGGCGAGGTCCAGCCGGAAGCCGCAGCGGACGTCGTCGAGGACCAGCGCCGCGCCGGTGCGGTCGCACAGTTCGCGTAACCCCTTGGCGAACAACGGATCGGCCAGTTCCTGATCGCGGTACACGTCGTGCCGGAACGGGCAGACGATGACGGCGGCCAGATCGCCGCCGGCGCGGTCGACAGCGGCGCGAAGGGAATCGAGGTCGTTGTACTCGAAGTAGTCGAGATGCGCCCGGTCCTCACGCGTCACCCCTGCCGTCACGGGGGTGCACCACGGCACCGCACCGTGATACGCCCCGTGAGCGATGAGCACCTTGCGCCGCCCGGTGGCCGCGCGCGCGATCGTCACACACGCGGTGGTGGCGTCGGTGCCGTTCTTGGCCAGCATCGCCCAGTCGGCGTGGGCCACGGTGTCGACGAGCAGTTCGGCCAGTTCCACCATCACCGGAGCCGCGCCGTTGAGGCAGTCGCCCTTGGCGATCTGCTCCGAAACCGCTTGTTGTACAGCTGGATTGCGATGGCCGAGCACCACGGGGCCCCAGCCGCACATGAAATCCAGGTACGTGTTGCCGTCGGTGTCGGTGAGGCGGCAGCCGTCGCCGGTGGCCATGTACTGCGGCAGCGTGGCCGAGAACGACCGCACATTCATGTGTCCGTACATGCCGCCGGGGACGACGAGCCGGGCCCGTTTGGTCAGGGCCGTGTCGTTGTGGTCGATCATCGCAACAGCTCCCGGGCCACCGCCGCGACACCGGGTGCGTCCAGCCGGTACTTGGCATACAGCGCCGCCGGGGGACCGACGGGGATGTACTCGTCGGGCACACCGTGTTTGGCGAACGGCACGGTGGGCGCGCCGTTCAGGAACAGCGCTTCGGCGACCGCCGACCCCAGGCCATTGGTGACGTTGTGTTCCTCGACGGTGAGGATGGCGCCGGTCTCGTGCGCGGCGGCGAGTACCTCGTCGATGTCGAGCGGCGCGACGGTGTGCATGTCGACGACGCGGGTCCTGATGCCTTCGTCCGCCAGGATCGCCGCGGCCTCCAGGGCCGGGTGGACCTCGCTGCCGGTGGCGATGATGGTCAGGTTGTGGCCGTCGCACAGCCGGATGGCCTTGCCGAAGGTGAGCTCGGGCACCGTCTGATAGACCTCGGGGTCGCGGCCGCGGCCCAGCCGGATGTACATCGCGCCCGGGTGGTCGACGGACGCCCGCAGGATCGCGCGCAGGTGGTTGGCGTCGGTCGCGCAGACGACGGTCAGTTCGGCGAAAGTGCGCAGTACGCCAAGGTCTTCCAGCGCGTGGTGGCTGGTGCCGTAGAACCCCATCGACATGCCGGAGTGGTGTCCGACGATCCGCACGGGCATCCGCGGGTACGCGCAGTCGGTGCGGATCTGCTCGGCGCACAGCAGTGCCGAGAACGACGCGAACGTCGCGGCGAACGGCACGTAGCCGCACGACGCCATGCCGGCCGCGGACGTGATCATGCCCTTCTCGGCGATGCCCATGTTGAAGAACCGGTCGGGGTGGCGTGCGGAGAAATCGGTGGCCCGGTTGGCGCTGGCCAGATCGGCCGTCAGCACGACGACGCGCGGATCGTGGTCGGCCAGGTCGGCCAGTTCCTCACCGAACACGAACGCGGGAATCGAACTGACGTCGCTGCCGTCGAACGAGCGCTTGTCGCGCAGTTCGGTGGCGCCGCCGCCGAAAATCTCTGCCTGGTCCTGGGTTTCGGTCATTTCGCTGCCTCCAGCGGACGCAGGCCGGCCTGCAGTTCCGCGATCACGTCGTCGTAGTCGGCGCCGACGAGGTTGCCGACGTGCCAATCGGGGTTGTATTCCATGAGCTGCACGCCGCGGCCCTTGACTGTGTCGGCGACGATGAGCTGTGGTGGGCCGTCGGGCTTGTCGGGCAGGGTGCCGAACAGATCCAGCAGCGCCGCGGGGTCATGCCCGTCGACGCGGTGGGTCTGCCAGCCGAAGGCGGCGAAGCGGTCTTCGATGGGCTCGACGCTCATCACGTCATCGGTGAAGCCGTCGATGCACAACTGGTTACGGTCGACGATCGCGACCAGCTTGCCGAGGCGGTAGTGCCCGGCGGCGTTGGCGGCCTCCCAGATCTGGCCCTCGTGCAACTCGCCGTCGCCCAACATGCAGAAGGTGCGGTACGGGCGGTTGCCGACCCGTCCGGCGAAGGCCATGCCGACGGAGATGGACAGGCCGTGGCCGAGCGAGCCCGAACTGAAATCGATGCCCGGGATCTTCTTCATGTCGGGGTGATCGCCGAACGGGCTGCCCAGGCGTGTGTAGTCGTCGAGCGCCGACGGCGGGAAGAAGCCGACTTCGGCCAGCACCGGGTACAGGCCGATCGCGGCGTGGCCCTTGCTCAGGACGAACCGGTCACGGTCGGCCCATTTCGGTTCTGCCGGGCGGTATTTCAGGACCGAGTAGTACAGGGCCGCGAACAGCTCGGCGGCCGAGAAGGACGACGTGTAGTGGCCGGCGCCGGCGATCCGGGACAGTCGCACGGTCTCGAGCCGGATGAACTTCGCCCGGTCGGCGAGTTGCTCCAGTGCTGCCGCCCGGTCGGGCGTTCCCGTTGGTGGAATCATCTGCTGCTCCCTTGCAGTGGGTGGTGCCGACCGGGGCGTGCCAAAGGCGATGTGGCGCAACGGGTATGGCGCTGATCGCAGTTCCGGCTGTGGTCGGCCTCACGCTATGGTGGGAGATCTTTCGAGGCTGGACGGGTGCCACCGAATTTCGTTCGGAAACTCAGGCGAACAAGACTCTTTTTTCGGCTGCGGCCCGTATTGTCCGAGATGCGCCGAAGGATGTGCTGCCCGAACTCGGGCGCGGACGCCGCGGCTTCAGGCTGTGGCACGAGGAGGTTCAGATGCAGCGGTATGAGGACGGCCGGGTCGGAGAGGTCAAGACCGACGAGATCGACGAGTTGTTGCTCTGGGAGCTGACCACCAACGGCCGGCGCACCAACAATGAGTTGGCCCGCAAGGCGGGAATCGCGCCGTCGACCTGCCATGCGCGGATCAAGCGGCTCGAGCAGCTCGGTGTCATCCGGTCGATCAACGCGTTCGTGGACTACGAGGCGCTCGGATTCCCGGTGCAGGCAATCGTTTTCGTGCGGCTGCCCGCGTCGGCGCGCGATCAGGTGAAGAGCTACGCCAGTCGGGTGATCCGGTTTCCCCAGGTGCTCAACGTGTTTCACATGGGCGGGCCGGACGACTTCCTGATCCATGTGGCGTGCACGTCGACCAGTCAGCTGCGCGACTTCGTCGCGACCAAGCTCAGTTCCGGGCCCGTCGCGGCCACGACGACCAGCATCATGTTCGATCACTACATCGGCGTCCAGCACATGGAATACGTCAGCGGTTACGACGAGATGCGTCGGCCGATCCGGTAAATACCGAAGAAATTTCGGCGGGCACCAGGTCTGGCCGGGCTTGTTTCGAAGAACATCGAAACTTCCGGACCACCTGGCGCACGATGTTCGGAATCCTCCCGGGGCCCGAAATGTGGTCTGCATCATAGGCAGCGTCTTGCCGCCACGGCCCGCCCCGAGAGGAATTCGACGATGACCGCAGCAATGGAACTGCTCGCCAAGCACCGGATGTCGATCGGTGGTCAGGAGCGCGACAGCGCCTCCGGTCAGGTCATCGAGATCCGCGACAAGTTCGACGGCCACCTCATCGGCACCGTGCCGGCCGGCACCGTCGCCGACGCGCAGGACGCCCTCGACGCAGCCGTGGCCGGTGTCGAAACCTGGTCGGCAACACCGGCGTTCCGTCGAGCCGCCATCCTCAAGACCGCCGCTGCACAGATCCGCGCCGACCGCGCCCAACTGAGCGCGATGCTGTCGGCGGAGAACGGCAAGACCATCTCCGATGCCAGGGCGGAGATCGACACCACCGCCCGCATCTTCGACGGCTTCGCCGAAGAATCCCTGCGGCTGTTCGGGCAGACCATCCCCCTCGACATCCAGGACGGGCTGCAATCGGACCTCATGCTCACAGTGCGTGAGCCGCTCGGCGTCATGGTGGGCATCGTCCCGTTCAACTTCCCGGCCGAGTTGTACGCGCACAAAGTGGGGGCCGCGCTCGCCGCGGGCAACCCCATGATCGTCAAGCCGCCGGAGGACGACCCGATCGTCACCGTCATGCTCACCGAGATCCTGCACCGGGCCGGAGTGCCCGGCGCCGCACTGCAATTGGTCACCGGTTATGGCCACATCGTCGGCGCGCACCTGGCCGGCAGCCCCGACATCGCGGCGGTCACGTTCACCGGCAGCACCGCGGTAGGCGCCGTCATCGCCGCCGCCGCGGGCCGCAACGTCGTTCGCGTCTTCCTCGAACTCAGTGGCAACGACGCCTTCATCGTCTGCGACGACGCCGACCTCGACACGGCCGTCGACCATGCCGTCGCGGGGCGCACCTACGCCAACGGACAGGTGTGCGTGGCCACCAAACGCATCATGGTCGTCCGGTCCCGCTATCAGGAGTTCGTGGACCGCCTGCGTGAGCGGGTCGCGGCGCTGCGGGTCGGCGATCAGCGCTGCGAAACCACCGATGTCGGTCCGCTCATCAGCGTCGAGGCAGCGCGGACCGTCGAACGGCAGATCCACGAAGCCGTCGAGCAGGGCGCGCGGGTGCTGGTCGGTGGCACCCGGCGCGGTCCCTTCATCGACCCCACGCTGCTGGAGATCGACACCCGCGTCGGCATCGCCACCGACGAAGAAATCTTCGGGCCCGTCTTCTCGGTGCTCGCCGTCGACAACCTCGACGAGGCCATCGAACTCGCCAACGCCTCCCAATTCGGGCTCAATGCAGCGGTTTTCACCAACGACGTCACACAGGCCATCCGCGCCGGCCGGCGCATCAAGGCCGGCATCGTCTCGGTGAACGGCGGCAACACCTACCGGCCCGACGTGGCCGCGTTCGGCGGCTACAAGAAGAGCGGCCTGGGGCGTGAAGGGATCGCCTACACGCTCGACGAATTCACCCAGGTCAAGAGCATCGTGCTGCGGGGCGTGCTCGCCGACTGACCCCGCCCGCTCGCCCCGCCGTTCCTGGGTTCCCGGAATTCACCCCGACAGCGTCGTCAGAAAGCCGAAAATCAATGATCAACACTCCACCATCCGACCCCGCGACGACGCTGGAAGCAGCGCCCGGGACACACACCATGCTGCAGCGCGGGCTGGGCGTCGGCTCCATCGTGTTCATGGTCGTCGCCGCGGCGGCCCCGCTGGCCGTCGTCACCGCCAGCGTCCCGATCATCATCTCGGTGAGCGGCAGCGCCGCCGCGCCGCAGTTCTTCCTGATCGCGATGGTGATCCTGGCGCTGTTCTCGGTCGGTTTCACCTCGATGAGCAAGTACGTGCCCAATGCCGGCGCGTTCTACTCGTACATCCAGCGCGGCCTGGGACGGCACGTCGGGGTGGGCGCGGCGGCACTCGCGCTGGGGTCTTACGGGGTGATGCTCATCGGGCTGTACACCTACCTCGGCGTGGCCACGTCGAAGCTGTTGACCGCGGTGCACATCGGAATTCCGTGGTGGGCCAGTGCGATTGGCTGGGTCTGCCTGGTCGGGGTGCTGGGCTACCGCGACATCGAGCTGAGCTCCAAGGTGCTGGGGGTACTGCTGATCGCCGAGACGCTGGCCGTCGTGCTCGTCGACATCGGTGTCATCTGTGCAGGCGGAGCCGGCTGGTCCGGCGGCGAGGGCGGCCTGAGCCTCGTACCGCTGTCACCGTCCGAATTCGCCATCGGCGCACCGAGTCTAGGCCTGATGTTCGCGTTCTTCTGCTTCATCGGATTCGAGGCCACCGCGGTGTTCCGCAACGAAGCCAAAGACCCCGACCGCACCATTCCGCGGGCGACCTACACCGCCGTGGTCTTCATCGGACTGTTCTACGCGCTGGCGGCATGGGCGGTTGTCGAGGGCCTGGGTGTGGATCGGGCCGTCGATTCCGCCAAGGCCGAGCCCGAGAACGTCGTGCAGAATCTGGCGAGCACCTACATCTCACCGATCCTCACCGACGTCATCCAGGTGCTGCTGGTGACCAGCTTCTTCGCCTGCGTGCTGTCGTTCCACAACGTCATCACCCGCTACCAGTTCACGTTGGCGACCAAGGGGCTGCTGCCCGCGTCGCTCGCCGAGGTCGACGAGCGGCACCGCACGCCGTCCCGGTCGTCGCTGGTGTTCACGGTGATCTCGCTGGCCGCCATGGTGGCTGTCGGGGTGATCGGCTGGGACCCGATCACGCAGACCTACATGTGGTTCTCGGGCGCATCCACGCTGGGCCTCATCGCCCTCATGGCGATGACGAGCCTGGCCGTCATCGTCTTCTTCCGGACACAGGAGCACGGTGCGAGCGTGTGGCACACCGTGATCGCGCCCGGCCTGTCGTTCCTCGGGCTCACCGCGATCCTGCTGCTGGTGATCAAGAACTTCGCGCTCCTGGTCGGCAGCACCACCACTGCGGTGGTGCTCGGTGGGCTCATCGCCGCGATCTTCGCCGCGGGCGTGGCCGTCGCCGAGCGGGTTCGGTGCCGTCGTCCCGACCGCTACCGGGCGCTGGTGCAGGACAACTAGTTCCGGGCGCCGCCGCGCAACCGGTCCACCGCGGCCCGGCCTGCGCCGGCAGACGTGTCGGCCTCCGGCAGCGAGTCCGCGTCGATCGCGGCGGGCACCTCGGCGTCACCGCCGGTGGTCAGCTCGGTGTCGGCGGGCACGCCGCGCTTGAGCAGCGCCAGCGCGATGGGGCCGAGGTCCACATGCTCGGCGACGGTCCCGACGCGGCCGATCGCCCGGCCGCCGGCGAGTACCGGATCACCCGTCGCGGGGCGGTCGTCGCCGCCGTCCAGATGCAGCAGGACCAGCATGCGGGGCGGCTTGCCCAGGTTGTGGACCCGCGCGACGGTCTCCTGGCCGCGGTAGCAACCCTTGTCCAGATGTACGGCGCCGACGCCCGGGCCGCCGATCCAGCCGACCTCGTGCGGGATGGTGCGCTCATCGGTGTCGACGCCCAGTCGCGGCCGCAGCGCCGCTACGCGCAGGGCCTCGTAGGCCCACAGCCCGGCGGGCCGGACACCCGCGTCGAGCAGCCGCTGTCGCCATGTCGCGGCGTCGGCCCGCGGGACCACCAGCTCGATCTCGTCGGGGCCCACTCGGCGGACGAAACCGCCCTGGGGCAGCGGCGCGGCGGTCCAGGCGGCGTCCGGGGTCGGCAGGTCCAACTGGTTGACGGCGGGCCCGAGCAGCGACAGCACCGCGAGGTCAGCGGGGTTCACTTCGACCTTCGACCAGAACACCATCTTGCGCAGGAAGTCGGCGAGCGGCTGCCCGCGCCACGACTCGGTGTCCAGCGTGGTGACGCCGCCGAGTTCGGTCTGCAGCCAGTGGTCCTCGACCCGGCCCTGGCCGTCCAGACTCAGGTTCTGGACGACGGACCCCTCCGGAAGGGCGCTGACGTGCTGGCTCGAGATGGTGTGCAGCCAGCTCTGGCGATCGTCGCCGGTGAGCTCGATGGTCGCGCGGTGGCCGCGGTCGACGACGACGGCCTCGGTGGCGGCGGCACGCTGCTCCCCGAGCGGGTCGCCATAGTGCCAGACGGCGCCGGCGTCGGGTCCGGATTCGGGGGCGGGAACTGCGCTCATGCTTCGAGCGTAGTTGGCGTCCCGACTAGCCTTCTGGCCGTGACCACCCCGCCGCCCATCGTCGTCGCCGTCGACGGCTGCCGGGCCACGGTCCGCGCCGACGATCCCGTGTTCTCCCGCGGCGACGGGGTTTTCGAGACGGCACTCGTGCGTTCGGGGGCCGTCTGCCTGTTGGACGAGCACCTGGCGCGGCTGACGGCGTCGGCGGCATTGGCGGGCCTGCCGTGTCCGGACGCCGGCCGATGGCGGGCGGCGGTGACGGCCGCGGTGGCCCAGTGGCCCGACGGGGAGGCCGTGCTGCGGCTGGTGCTCGGCCGCGGCGTCGACGGTGTGGTGGCCTTCGTGATGGTCTCGGCCGTGCCGGAGCGCGTCGCCGCGGCCCGCCGGGACGGCGTCGCGGCCGTGACTCTGGTGCGGCCCCACTGGCCGCTGGCCGCCGCGAAATCGTTGTCCTATGCGGCGAACGTGGCCGCGCTGCGGCACGCCGAACGGGCCGGCGCCGGCGACGCCGTGTTCGTCGACGCGACGGGCGCGGTGCTCGAAGGGCCGCGCTCGGCCGTCGTGCTGGCGGTTCGTGGCTCAGCCGGGGAACCCGTCCTGGTGACGCCCGATGCGTCGTCGATCCTGCCGTCGACCACGCAGCGCGCGCTGTTCGCGGCCGCCGCGGCGCAGGGCATCGAGTGCGTGTACCGACGGGTGACGGTACCGGATTTGATTGCCGCGCAAGGTGTTTGGCTGCTTTCGGCGATCACGCTGGCGGCGCGGGTGCATACGTTGGATGGGCGGACGCTGGCGGCTTCGCCCTTCGAAGCCTTGATCAGCGGGTTGATCGACCGGCAGATCTGAGCCCGAGAAAAATCGGTTGTCGGGTCTTCGACCTGGGAGTACGGTCGCACGTACACAGGGAAGGAGGTGGTCCGACAAATTGATTGATTCTTTGAGGACATGTGAGGTGGCTGCCCGCTAGTAGCGCCGGGTAATTCCCGAGCGCACTCGCGAATTCCCGCAGCCACCCGGCCCCCGAGCCTCCCGGTCTTGTCCAACCAGGAACCTTGGCTCGGGGGCTGCCTCATGTCCGGGGTAGGTCAGCCGGCCGGCGGAGGCGTCGGCGCGAGCGAGTTGCACGCCTGCGTCGCGGACTTCCAAGTGTTCTCGTCGACCCCGGGAGGAGCCGGCGGGGTGCCGTGCTCGCCACTGGGCGGGGGACCCTGATGGCCCTCGTGCTTGCCCGGAGCGCCCGGCGGCGGGCCCTGCGGCGGCGCGGGAACGCCGTGCTCGGTCAGGCACTGCGCGAAGGCGTCACCACCGGGTGGCGTGCCCGGAGCTTCCGAGCCGGACACCGGTGCCGCGCTGCTGGACGAGGCTGCCGACGACGCCGTGCTCGAGCTGCTCGGCGCCGAGTCGCTGCTCGACGAACACCCGACCACACCGCCGACCAGCGCGGCCGCAGTCGCACTGAAGACGGCGAGACGAATAGCGGAAGGAACCACGTTTCCCCCAATCTGGTTGCGAATTGCTGACCAGGCAGACGCTAGAGAGCGCCGATGGGGGAGTGATATCGAGAATCTAGGCGTCACCTGTGAAGTGGCGGCGCCGAGACCGACGAAACCCGACGCGAAGCCGAAGCAGCGTCAGCCGACGAAGCGCGACAGGCGCGCGGAGAGGTGCGGGGTCAGGCCGCCGTCGGCGTCCACGCGCTCCTCGACGTAGGCCAGGTCGCCGTTCTCGATGATGCCGTAGAGCCGCTTCGCGCCGCCGACGAGCATGCCGGACTTGCTACGGGCCAGGGCGTCGGTCGCCAGTTCCCAGGAGGCCTGGTTCAGCGGGGTGCCGTAGAACAGCTCGACGTAGCCGGCCGAATGCGCCAGCAGCAGCTCGATGGCCTGGGACTCGTCCTGCCCGTGGGGATCGTTCGGGTCGTTCACGAACCGCCAGTAGCCGGTCTCGCGCAGGCCCGGGCCGGCGTATTCGCCGTTCTCGTCGAGCCGCCAGGAGCGGGCATCCCAGTTGAGGTAGTCGCCGCCGTTGTGCGACACGATGATCTGCTGGCCGAAGCGGTAGTCACCGGCGGAATCGCGGCCTTCGCCCTCACCGCGCCAGACACCGACGAGCGGCAGCAGGGCCAGCAGGGCGTCGTTGAAGTCCGCGCCCTCACGGAGGTTGGCGGTATCCGCGGGCAGTGGCAGGTCGTCGAACCCGGGTACGTTGCGCGCGGCCGTGGCCTTGGCGCGATCGGCCGCCGCGGCGATGGCGCGGTCGCCGGAACCGGCCAGCGCGCCGAGCTCGCCCAAGCCGTCAGGGGCTGAATCGCTCCTCGCGTGCGCGGGGTCCTGGTCGGACGTCACGACTCGTCGGTGATCAGGCGGTACAACGCGTAGAGCGCAAACCAGGTGATGGCCAGCGAGGCCACGACCAGCAGGATCTCGAAGAAAAGCACCACGGACAGACAGGTTACTCGGGATGCCGGTGTGACGTGCGCCGCACCGGCCCCTCAGATGCGACGAGCGGCCGCATCTGTACGTCCAGACACGGAGTGTCGGGGTACAAACACGGCCGCTCGCGGCAGTAAGAACTAACTCAGGTCACGCGACCTTGACGTCGACCTCGTGGATGCCGGCACCGGTCGGCGCCACCACGGCGTCGCCGTTGCCGACCTTGGACAGCGCACGCAGCGTCCAGGTGCCGGGCGCGGCGAAGAAGCGGAAGTCACCGGTGGCCGACGCGACGACCTCGGCGGTGAACTCGTCGGTGCTGTCCAGCAGGCGCACGAATGCCCCGCCGACAGGCTGGCCCGAGCCGTCGACGACGCGGCCGGTGATGACCGTTTCCTTCTCCAGATCAACGCTGGCCGGCAGCGTCAGGCCTTGCTTGGGTGCAGAGCACATATCAATTTCCCAACTCGATCGGGGCACCCACCAGGGAGCCGTATTCGGTCCAACTGCCGTCGTAGTTCTTTACATTCCGATGGCCGAGCAACTCCTGCAGCACGAACCAGGTGTGCGACGAACGCTCACCGATGCGGCAGTAGGCGATGGTCTCCTTCTCGCCGTCGAGGCCGGCGTCGGCGTAGATCTTCGCCAGCTCCTCGTCGGACTTGAAGGTGCCGTCGTCGTTGGCGGCCCGGCTCCACGGCACGTTGATGGCGCTCGGCACGTGGCCGGGGCGCTGGCTCTGCTCCTGCGGCAGGTGCGCGGGAGCCAGAATCTTGCCGGAGAACTCGTCGGGCGAACGCACGTCGACCAGGTTCTTGGTGTTGATCGCGGCGATCACCTCGTCGCGGAACGCGCGGATGCTGTTGTCAATGGGCTTGGCCTCGTACGAGGTCGCCGGGCGGACGGTGGCGTCCTTGACCAGCGGGCGGTCGTCGAGCTCCCAGCGCTTGCGGCCGCCGTCGAGCAGCTTGACGTCGTTGTGGCCGTACAACTTGAAGTACCAGTAGGCGTAAGCCGCGAACCAGTTGTTGTTGCCGCCGTACAGGACGACGGTGTCGTCGTTGCTGATGCCCTTGTCGGACAACAGCTTCGAGAACTGCTGCTGGTCGACGAAGTCACGCTTGACCGAGTCCTGCAGATCATCGCGCCAGTCCAGCTTGACGGCGCCGGGGATGTGCCCCTCGTCGTCGTAGGCGCTGGTGTTCTCGTCGACCTCGACGAACACCACGCCGGCGGTGTCGAGGTTGTTCTCGGCCCATTCGGTCGAGACCAGGACGTCGGAACGTGCCATGTACGAATTCCTTTCGGTTGCTTATGAGCTCTAGCGGGTCAGGTGGCGGGGACGCCCGTGCGGCGCAGTCGCGCCACCAGGGGGTAAATCTGGCAACCGAGGCAGATGCCGAAGGCAGCGTTCAGGAAGGCGGCGATCAACGCGAACGCGGTGGCACCGAGTCCCAGGGCGGTGATACCCGTCGCGAAGCCGACGAATCCCGCGATGGCGAACAGCAGGCCCACGAGTTGGGCGAACTTCAGCGGTGCGACCGGTTCCTTCTCCGACACCGGCGCCAGCCGCGGCGCGATGAAGGTGGCGAAGATCCGGCCATAGGGGTGCTTGCGCGGGCCGCCGATCGCGCCGATCGCGAACACCACGGCCTGCACGCCGAGGATCACGGCCGCGGCGATCGGGCTGACAGCCGACACCAGCAGCGCAGCGATCAGCACCGCGGTGGTGACCCAGGCTGCGAAGCGGGGTCCACGCACGTCGACCTGCGGGGTTTCGATGGAATTGTCTGACATGGGAAAGCTCCTGTTGTTTGTGATCGTGGACTGGCCACAGAAGGGCTGCTCGGAGCGCAACACGAAATGACGGCGCGGCTACTCAGCAGCTACAACAACAACAGCAACAACCCGCAACGCGGCACAGATCTACTGCGCGACGCTTGGTGAGCAGGAGCTCGCGGGGGGCCAACACGGCAGACAGCTTACCCAAAGACGGGGTGGTCAGGCCAACAGCGGTAGCAGGGCCTCGCGCAGATCAGCGGATTTCGGGACGCCCGCGGTGCGGTACCGCTGCTGCCCCGCGGCGTCGAAGATGAACGTCGTCGGCAGCGAGAGCACCGACAGTCGTCGGGCCGCAACGGGATTGGCGTCCAGATCGAGCTCGACATGCGCGACCCCGAGGTCATCACAGACCTGGTCGACGACGCGGCGCACGGCCGCACAGGGTCCGCACCACGTTGCGCTGAAATGCACGACGGTCGGGCCGGTGGTCGACAGGCCGAGGTCGGCGTTGTCGTTTTCGGCCGACGTCTCGGCCGGCACGACTTCCTTCATCAGGCCGGCGCGCAGCGTCAGCAGACGCCCGATGATGTACGCGATCCCGAGCGCGGCGACCAGGACCGTCAGCACCACGACTGTGGAGTTCATGATTGTCTGAACCCATCCAGGGGCACGGTTACTCCCGTGGCGATGCCTTCGATGATGACGTCGGAGCCGCGCGCCCCCTCGCTGGTCGGCGTGAGCCCGAACGGCAGCTTCATCCCCGGCATCGTGGTGGAGAAGGCCCGCAGGACCGCGGCCTTCTTGTCGTCGGGCACCTTTTCTTCCGCCGTGCCCGGACCGGTGAGCACATCGGTCGCCGTGAACACCAGGTTCGTGTGGTCGGCGCCGGTGATGGACAGGTCCACCGAGACGCTGACGCGCTTGTTCAGGCCGGCGGCGGCCGGGGTCCCGGTGAACACGAGGCCGTGGTTCTCGGAGATACCGGATTCGGTGGTGCCGCCGGTGGCGTCGTTGGAATCGTTGGTCGGGGCTTCCACCAACAGGTCCTTGATACCCATGAAGCGGCCGACATGGGTCGAGTCGACGATGATGCGGCTTTCCAGCTTGGCCGCGGTCAACTTGGCGTCGGGTCCGATCAGCCAGGACTTGGGCGTCGCGACCATGTCGTACAGCGTGGCCTCGATGGACGCCTTCCCCACGACGGGGTGCGCGACGGCGGCGGCCTTGACCTCGACCTGCTGGTAGCGGCCCCGCGCCGCCTGGGTCGCGAAGGGGAAACCGAGGATGGACACCCACGGATCGAAGTGCAGGTGGGCCGCGGTCCGGACGCTGCGGGACATTCGGTATTCGGCGAAGATCGCGAAGCCGAAATCGGTGCCGACGACCGCGAGGATCAGCACGACCGCTGGGATCAGCAGCCGGGTCAGCACCTTACGCATCCGGACATTCTGGCGTACGGCCAGCCACGCAGTGTTGCGACCGGCCGTTCCAAGCCGCTAAATCGCAGGTGGCAAGCTATCGTTAGATGATCTTGGCCGGTAACGGCCATGTGTCAGCCATGATTCTCCGGAGTTGAATCGGATTGAACTGCGACAGCGTCGTCGCGGGGGCGGGTCCGGTGCGGCCCCGGACGTACTGGAGGACCCGTTGGATCTTCTGCTACTGACCGTCGACCCGCACCCGGAGTCTGTGCTCCCGGCGCTGGCGCTACTGCCGCACAGTGTGCGGCCGGCACCCACCGAGGTGTCGTCGTTGCTGGAAGCCGGCAACGCCGATGTGGCGATCGTCGACGCGCGCACTGATCTCGCGGCCGCCCGCGGACTCTGTCGTCTGCTGGGCAGCACCGGAGCGTCGGTACCCGTGGTGGCCGTGGTCAACGAAGGCGGCCTGGTGGCCGTCAACGTCGAGTGGGGTATCGACGAAATCCTGCTGCCCGGCACCGGCCCGGCCGAGATCGACGCCCGGCTGCGTCTGCTCGTGGGACGCCGTAACGGCGTCGCCGACCAGCAGAGCGCCGGCAAGATCACGCTCGGTGAACTCGTCATCGACGAGGGCACCTACACCGCGCGGCTGCGTGGCAAGCCGCTGGACCTGACCTACAAGGAATTCGAGCTGCTGAAGTACCTGGCCCAGCACGCCGGCCGGGTCTTCACCCGCGCCCAGCTGCTCCAGGAGGTGTGGGGCTACGACTTCTTCGGCGGCACCCGCACCGTCGACGTGCATGTCCGGCGCCTGCGCGCCAAGCTCGGCCCCGACTACGAATCGCTGATCGGCACCGTCCGCAACGTCGGTTACAAGGCCGTGCGGCCCGCGCGCGGCCGCGCCAACGGCGCCCCCGAATCGGTCGACGACATCGACGACGAGGACGACGGCGACTCCGGTGACGTCGAGAACGGCGCCCGCCAGACCCAGCCCGTGCAGTGACAGAACTGACCTGGCACACCGCACTGAGTGCTGCCGACCAGACGGCCATCCGTGAACTCGTCGCGGCGGCGACCGCCGCCGACGGCGTGGCCCCGGTCGGGGACCAGGTGCTGCGCGAACTCCCGCTGGACCGCACCCGGCACCTGCTGGCGCATGACTCCGGTGCGCTGGTCGGCTATCTGAATCTCGCGCCGGACATGGCCGAGGCCGTCGTCGCCGTCGGCGCCCGGGGCCGGGGGATCGGCAGCGACCTGATCCGCACCGGCCTGGCCGCCGGTGGTCCGGCCACCCGAATCTGGGCGCACGGCAACCTCGATGCCGCACGGGCCACCGCCGCGGCACTCGGCCTGACCGCGGTGCGCGAACTCTGGCAGATGCGCCGCTCGTTGTCCGATCTGCCTGCGCTGACCGATGTCCCGGGCGTTCGGCTGACCACGTATCCCGGGCCCGAAGTCGACGACGAACTGCTGCGCGTCAACAACGCGGCCTTTCACTGGCACCCCGAGCAGGGCGGCTGGACGCAGGCCGAGGTGGACGAGCGCCGGGGTGAGTCCTGGTTCGATCCGGCCGGGTTGTTCCTGGCGTACGACGCCGACGATCTGACCGGGGAACGGTTGCTCGGCTTCCACTGGACGAAGATTCACCCGGGCTCGGGCCTGGGCGAGGTGTACGTCGTCGGGGTGGGCCCGGACGCGCAGGGCCGCGGCCTCGGGGCGTTGCTGACGCTGGCCGGTCTGCACCACCTGGCCGACCGGCTGGGGCCGGACGGGACCGTACTGCTGTATGTCGAGGCAGACAACACCGCGGCGGTGAAAACCTACCGACGTCTGGGGTTCGAGCTGTACAGCGCCGATGTCGCCTACGCGGCGGCTCCGACCGTTAGCTGAAACGGCGAGTTGGCTGAAAAGTCCCTGACCGTGTTCACCCGGTGTTCATTCGGCATCAGTGATTCGTCCATTACGGCCGCATACGTTGCGCGGGAGTCGGAAGCCGACCCTTGAAAGCCGACCATCGGCCGACACCGAAAGTAGGACCCGTGAAGTTCACCAGCATCGGTAAAGCATTCGTCGTCACCGCAGCGGCTGCGTCGCTTGCCGTCGGCATGACCGCGTGTGGCAATGACAACACGTCCGGCACCGCGTCGTCGACGTCCGGTTCGTCCGCCGAGTGCGGCGGCAAGAACGCGCTGACCGCCGAGGGCTCGACCGCGCAGCAGAACGCGATCGCCGAGTTCAACAAGGCTTGGGGCCAGGTTTGCTCGGGCAAGAACCTGTCCTACAACGGCACCGGCTCGGGCGCCGGCCGCCAGCAGTTCATCGCCAAGCAGGTCGACTTCGCCGGCTCGGACTCGGCGCTGGCCAAGGAGCAGATCGAGAAGGCCGCCGAGCGTTGCGGTGGCAACCCGGCATGGAACCTGCCGCTGGTCTTCGGCCCCGTCGCCCTGGCCTACCACCTCGAAGGTGTGAGCAAGCTCGTCGTCAACGCCGATGTGCTGGCCAAGATCTTCCAGGGTGAGATCAAGAAGTGGAACGACCCGGCCATCGCCGCGCTGAACGCCGGCACCAGCCTGCCGGACGCCGACATCAAGCCCGTCTACCGCTCGGACTCGTCGGGCACCACCGACAACTTCCAGAAGTACCTGTCCGCCGCGGCTCCGGAGAGCTGGAAGAAGGGCGCCGGCAGCGAGTTCCAGGGCGGCGCCGGTGAGGGCGCGCAGAAGTCGGCCGGCGTCGTGCAGGCCGTCCAGGCCACCCCGGGCGCCATCGGCTACGTCGAGAAGAGCCCGGCCGCGGCCGCCGGCCTGCCGTTCGCGCAGATCGACACCGGTTCGGGCGCAGTCGAACTGACCGACGACAACGCCAAGAAGGCCATTGCCTCCGCCAAGTTCGCCAAGGACGGCAACGATCTGGCCCTCGACCTGAAGTCGCTGTACTCGACCAAGGAAGCCGGCGCGTACCCGCTGGTGCTGGCCACCTACGAGATCGTCTGCTCGAAGGGCTACGACGCCGACACCGCGGCCGCGGTGAAGTCGTTCCTGAAGGTGGCCGCCAACCAGGGGCAGGCCAACCTGTCGAAGGCGGGCTACATCCCGCTGCCCGACGCCTTCAAGACGCGTCTGCTGCAGTCGGTCGACGCAATCGCTTAAGCAGTGCTGGCGCTCCGGTTCCATCGCAGTAAGGATGGAACCGGAGCCCACGACCGTTAGGTTCCTGACAGGATGACAGTGACAACACCGAATCCAGCCGACGCGGGGTCGGGGGAGGCGCTTGCCGCACCCTTCCCCGAGCCGACGCCGGTGTCTCTCGACCCGCTGAAGGGCTCGAAAGTTCGCCTGGGCGACCGGATTTTCCGCCTGCTCGCCGAGGGTTCCGGCGTACTGATCGTCGCCCTCATCGCGGCCATCGGTGTGTTCCTACTGTGGCGCGCCATCCCGGCGCTGGCCCGCAACAAAGAGAACTTCTTCACCTTCGGTGGCAACTGGGTCACCACCGACACCTCGGCGATGCACTTCGGCATCCTCGATCTGCTGCAGGTCACCGTCTTCGTGTCGGTGTTCGCGCTGCTGATCGCGATGCCGGTGGCGCTGGGTATCGCGATCTTCCAGACGCAGTACGCACCGCGCCGGCTAGCCGGACCGCTGGCGTATGTGGTGGACCTGCTCGCGGCGGTGCCGTCGATCGTCTACGGCGTGTGGGGCCTCTACGTGCTGGCACCCGTGCTCAAGCCGTTTGCGTTGTGGCTCAACAAGAATCTCGACTGGCTGTTCCTGTTCAAGACCGGAAACGCCTCGGTCGCCGGCGGCGGCACCATCTTCACCGCTGGCATCGTGCTCGCGGTGATGATCCTGCCGATCATCACCGCTGTCACCCGTGAGGTCTTCATCCAGACGCCGCGCGGCCAGATCGAAGCCGCGCTGGCGCTGGGCGCCACCCGCTGGGAGGTCGTGCGCACCACCGTGCTGCCGTTCGGCCTCTCGGGCTACATCAGCGGCGCCATGCTCGGCCTCGGCCGCGCGCTCGGTGAGACCATCGCGCTGCTGATCATCCTGCGCGGTACGCAGACCCAGTTCAGCTGGACCCTGTTCGACGGCGGCTACACGTTCGCCAGCAAGATCGCGGCCACCGCAAGCGAATTCAACGACCAGTACAAAGCAGGCGCCTACATTGCCGCCGGCCTGGTGCTGTTCATCCTGACGTTCGTGGTGAACTCCGCGGCGCGCGCGGTCGTGGCCGGAAGGACGGCGAAATGAACGCAAAGATGGCGGCGATGCTGGAGCGGCCCGTCAAGCACCAGTCGTTCGAAGGGGTGGGCCTGCGCCGCAAGGTGACCGACAAGGTCGCGACGGTGCTCGTGAGCCTGTCACTGCTCGTGGCGCTGATCCCGCTGGTGTGGGTGCTGTATTCCGTTGTCACCAAGGGCTACAAGGCCCTCACGGCGTCGGAATGGTTCACCAACTCGCAGTCCGGCATGACGGCGTTCGTCGAGGGCGGCGGCGCGTACCACGCCATCGTCGGCACCGTGCTGCAGGCGCTGGTGTGCGCCGTCATCTCGATCCCGATCGGCGTGATGGTGGCGGTGTACCTCGTGGAGTACGGGGGCGGCACCAAGCTGGGCAAGGTCACCACGTTCATGGTCGACATCCTCACCGGTGTCCCGTCGATCGTCGCCGCGCTGTTCGTCTACGCGCTGTGGGTCGCGACCCTGGGCTTCCAGCGCACGGGCTTCGCGGTGTCGCTGTCTCTGGTGCTGCTGATGATCCCGGTCATCGTGCGGTCCACCGAGGAGATGCTGCGCATCGTGCCGATGGACCTGCGTGAGGCCAGCTACGCACTGGGTATCCCGAAGTGGAAAACCATTGTGCGCATTGTCATCCCGACTGCACTGTCGGGCATCGTCACGGGCGTCATGCTGTCGCTGGCCCGCGTCATGGGTGAGACGGCCCCGCTGCTGGTCCTGGTGGGCTACGCACAGGCCATGAACTTCGACATGTTCGGCGGCTTCATGGGTTCGCTGCCGGGCATGATGTACGACCAGATCGGCGCCGGTGCCGGCGCCAACGAGGTCCCCACCGACCGGATGTGGGGAGCGGCACTGACCCTGGTGCTGCTGATCGCGCTGCTGAACGTGGCGGCGCGGTTGGGCGCCAAGTTCTTTGCCCCGAAGAAAGTTTGAGCAGGAGTACCGTCAATGGCCAAGCGTCTGGATCTCAAAGATCTCAACATCTACTACGGCTCGTTCCACGCCGTGCAGAGCGTCAGCCTGTCGGTGGAGCCGCGCAGCGTGACGGCGTTCATCGGGCCGTCGGGCTGCGGTAAGTCGACGGTGCTGCGCACCCTCAACCGCATGCACGAGGTCATCCCCGGCGCCCGCGCCACCGGATCGGTGCTGCTCGACGGTGACGACATCTACGCCCCCGGCGTGGACCCCGTCGGCGTGCGCAAGACCATCGGCATGGTGTTCCAGCGCCCGAACCCGTTCCCCACCATGTCCATTCGCGACAACGTGGTGGCCGGGCTGAAGCTGCAGGGCGTGCGCAACAAGAAGACGCTCGACGAGGTCGCCGAGCGGTCGCTCAAGGGCGCCAACCTGTGGAACGAGGTCAAGGACCGCCTCGACAAGCCCGGTGGTGGTCTCTCCGGTGGTCAGCAGCAGCGTCTGTGCATCGCCCGCGCCATCGCGGTGCAGCCCGACGTGCTCCTGATGGACGAGCCGTGCTCGGCGCTGGACCCGATCTCGACGCTCGCCATCGAGGACCTGATCGCAGAACTGAAGCAGGACTTCACAATTGTGATCGTCACGCACAACATGCAGCAGGCAGCGCGTGTCAGCGACCAGACCGCGTTCTTCAATCTCGAGGCCACCGGCAAGCCCGGCCAGCTGATCGAGATCGACGACACCGAGAAGATCTTCTCCAACCCGTCCAAGAAAGCCACCGAGGACTACATCTCCGGCCGCTTCGGTTAGGTCGCCCGCGGATATGCGCGGGGGTTCGCGGTCACTTTCTCTCGCGAGCAGACGTAAAACTGTCGTTTTTGGTTGAAACTTGACAGTTTTGCGTCTGTTCGCGCAGGAACTCATGCCGCGCGATCAAAGTGACGTCTGATTCTTGTGCACAGCTCGACCGGGTATTGCCTGATGTCGTCGACGACAGCCGGAACGCTGGTCCAGCTCATTTCCTGTAGCCGTGCCGTCTTGATGCGATCATGTTTGACCGCAGCGGGATTCGAGTGCCATTCCATACTGTCGTACTCAGCTGCCACGCGGTATTCGGGCCAGGCGAAATCGAGTCGCCATAGTTGACCGTGGAGATCGCGTACCTCGTACTGCAATTCGGGAGTCGGAAGCTGCCATTCGATGAAGACCAACCGCATCTCGGATTCCATTGGAGACTCGGCTCGCGCGTCAGCCAGTGGCAGCAGCTCCCGGACATTGACCACGCCGCGACGGCCACGTTGTTCCTCAAGGGCCTGCAGCAGTTCCGCCCTGCTGCAGGTGCCGCTGCGGAGAGCGGCATCCAATACCGCCAGCACCCGCGGACGTTTCAGTGTCCGGGCGACTTCTATCGCTGTCCATGCGGGCGCGGTGGCGAGTCGGCCGTCAAGTTTCTTGAGCGGCGCGCCAATTCGCTGGTGCACGATGAGGTCGAGCGAAGTCCGTATGCGCACGCCCGGGTCGAGGATGTGGGTGCGATCGTCCTGTTCGGTATCGAAGCCGTACATCGCGGCAGCAGTATTCATACAGGCGACGATGGGGACGTCGGACAGCAGGTCCAGTGCTCTGAGCCGGCTTGTCGTGTCTGGAGGCCGCGCGGAGTAGACGCCGTGGCACACCCGGAAGACTTCTCCCTCCCGGACTCTGCGTGCGAGTGCCCGATCGGTCATCGTCGCGAGCAACTGCTGTGCTGTCGCAACGCCGTTGTGGACGGCGAATACGTCTTCGAGCGTCATGCGTCGATGGTGGCGGCCGCATCCCATCGCCGCCAGCATCCGGCCTCCAGCCCTGTGGATAACTCCGCGAGCAGACGTAAAACTGTCATTTTTCGCTCGAAAACGACAGTTTTGCGTCTGCTCGCGAGGGGAGGTGACCCAACTGCGTCCTACGGCGTGATGACGACGCGGGTGCCGGAGGGTTCCTTTGCCGCCCAGACGTTTTCGATGTCGGCGAGGGGACGGGCGGCGGTGGTCAGCTGCAGCTCACCGGCGTCGAGCATCGCGAACATCCGGGGCAGGCCTTCGGTGCGGGCGCGCTGCAGGGCCTCGGGCGGGACGCTGCCGATGCCCACGCCTTGAAGCGTGATGCCCGTGCTGCGCAACGTCGCGGCGTCGACGCTGATGCTCGCGCCGGTCATCGAACCGACCTGGATGAAGCGCGTGGCGTGGAAATGGGTCGACGGATGCGCGGCGGCCAGGGCGGTCAGCGTCTGCTCCGCGGGTGTGCCCCACAGGTAGTCGATGACGGCGTCGAACGGCCGCGCCGAGTGTTGGGCCACAACGCTTTCCGCGAGATCGTCGGTGCCGAGCGCGATGACGTCGTCGGCTCCGACGGTGCGGAGCCACTCCAGCCGTTCGGGGTTGCGGCCGGCCACCACAACGCGTCCCGCCCCGAAGACGAACTTGGCCAACTGCACTGCCACTGATCCCGTGACGCCGGTGGCGCCGAGGACCAGCACGTGGTCGCCGGGTTTGGTCTGGGCCGCGTAGTCCAGGCTCATCCACGCCGACATGCCGGGGTTGGGCACCGCCGCCGCGGTCACCGAGTCGACGTGCTCGGGCACCGGGACGGCGCCGGCCGGGACGACGAGGGTGCGTTCGGCCATCAGCCCGTACGGGGCGAGCGATCCGGTGTACACCCGTGAGCCGTCGTCGAGGCGGGCGACGCCGTCGACCCCGGCGATGGCGGGGAGCTGAACCTCCTTGCTGCTGTAGTGCTTTCCCATGATGACCATGCGACTGAGGTTGGTCAGCGCCGACGCCTCAACGGTGGCGACGACGGCGCCGTCGCGCGGCTGGGGCTCGGGGAAATCCAGGTACCGGGGCTGCTGGCCCCACTCGTGCACGACCGCTGCCTTCATGTGCGCTCCTCGACTCAGAATATGGTTTCTGTGGAAACTATATGCCGATGGCTCGCCGGATGGCAAGATGGTTTCCATGAAAACCAAATCCGCGCTGATCGCCGACATCAGTGCGTTGGTCGGCGCGGTGGGGGACAAGTTCGACACCGACGAGGTTGATGCCGAGCGCGACTACCTCGCCGCGCACTGCCCGCCGCGGCTGGAACGCACCGTGCGTGAGCTGCCCACCCTGGGCCTGCATCTGCTGGCGGAGCTCGCTGACGGCCCGATCAGTGTGGTGGGCCTGGCCGCCCGCGCCGGGCAGCTCAAGGGCACGGTGTCGAAGCACGTCCAAAGACTCGTCGACGCCGGGCTCGTGACCCGCACACCGGTGCCGGGCAACCGCAAAGAGCTGCAGCTGACCCCCACCGCGGATGGAAAACGCCTCATCGAGGTACACCAGCGCATGCACGACGAGATGGACGCCGGCCGGCACGACTTCCTGTCGCGCTACACCGCCGCGGAACTGTCGGTGCTGGAGAAGATGCTGCAGGACCTGCTGGCCGCCGGCCGCGACGGCGTGCGGCTGGTACCCGCCGAACGGGCCTAGCTGATGGTGGGCAGGCCGTCGTCGTCGGAGAACCGGCCGGTGACCTGGAAGATCACCCGCCGCGCGACCTCGACGGCGTGGTCGGCGAAGCGCTCGTAGAAGCGGCTGAGCAGCGTCACGTCGACCGCCGCGGTCACGCCGTGCTTCCACTCGCGGTCCATCATCACGCTGAACAGATGACGGTGCAGGTCATCCATCGCGTCGTCTTCTTCCTGGATGCGGGCCGCGCGCTCCGGGTCCCGGGTGAGCAGCACCTCTTGCGCGGTGTTGCCCAATTCGACTGCGAGGCGGCCCATTTCGGCGAAGTAGCCGTTGACCTCCTCGGGCAGCGCGTGCTGCGGGTGCCGGCGGCGGGCGATCTTGGCGACGTGGAGCGCCAGCGCACCCATGCGGTCGACGTCGGCGACGATCTGGATGGACCCGACGACGGACCGCAGGTCACCGGCGACGGGGGACTGCAGGGCCAGCAGGACGAAGGCCTGTTCCTCGGCCTGCGCGCTCAGGGCGGAGATGTGCTCGTGGTCGGAGATGACCTGCTCGGCCAGCACCAGATCGGCCTGCAACAGGGCCTGGGTCGCGCGCTCCATGGCAACGCCGGCCAGGCCGCACATCTCTCCGAGGCGGTTGGTCAGGCCTTCAAGCTGCTCGTGGTACGCGGTACGCATGGGCTCCAGACTACTTTCTGGCCCTTGGACATGCCGTGATCTGGCAATGAACGGCCGGTGAATGGGACAGGTCAGATGCTATTTGCAGGTGGTGTCGGCCGCGTTGGTGATGCTGAGGTCTTCCGGCAGCTTGGTCGGCTCACCCGACAGGCTGCCATGGGTCACCCGCATCTGGGCGGCTGAACCGCTGGCGGCCGGGGTTCCCACCGCGGTGAAATCGGTCCCGAGCACCACGCGCACCACGTCTCCCAGGCCCGACACCCGCTCGACGTGGGCATTGGGCAACGTGGACGCCACGGTCGCGGCGGCCTGTTCGTGCCCTGCCGAGTAGAACACCGTCGTCGACGTCACCTGGCCCTGGTAGTCGTCCGGCGAGTTGACCGTGAAGCCGTGCTGCTCGAGTTCCTTGGTCGCCGTCGCGGCCAGGCCGTCCTGCCCGGTCGAGTTGGACACCCGGACCGTCACCTGGCTCGGGTCGGTCGTCGTGGTGTTGACCTCTTCGCCGTCCGGGGTGGCCGCGGTGCTGCTGGGGGCAGCCGACGTGGCGGGGACCGGGGTGTTGTCGGAGTTGCGTTCCTCGGGCAGCGGTTCGTCGTTGATGATCGCGTCGAACAGCGCGCGCATGTCGTCGACCCGCGGCGGTTCGTTGCCCTCGGAGTCGGTGACGCCGGTGGGCACGGTGACGAAGGTGACGCGGCCGGCGCTGACGCCCTGGATGGACTGGCCGAGCTGCACCAGGTCCTTGGTGGTGACGTTGTCGACCGAGGAGTCGTTGATGAACAGGTTGACGACGTTGTTGAGCTTGCCGATGTTGAAGAACGTGTCCTTGGAGATCATCGACCGCAGCAGGGAGGACAGGAACATCTGCTGGCGCTTGATGCGGCCGTAGTCACCGTTGACCTCGGTGGTGACCTGGCGGGCGCGCACGTACTGCAGCGCGGTGTGACCGTCGATGACCTGGCGGCCGGAGTGCTCCAGCACGGTGCCCAGTTCGTAGTCCTCGAGCGGTGTGCTGCTGCAGACCTCGACGCCGCCGACGGCGTCCACGAGTTTGGAGAAGCCGGCGAAATCGACTGCCATGAACCGGTTCACCGACAGGCCGGACAGCTTCTGGATCACCTTCACCAGGCACTTCGGCCCACCGAACGAGTAGGCCGAATTCAGCTTGGTCTCGGTGTAAACCTGGTCGGGCCCATAGCTTTTCGTGTCTTCGTCATAGATGGGCCCGTAGCCGCCGGTCTTCGGATCCCAGGCTTCGCACTGTGTCGACTTGATGGCCAGGTCGCGCGGGAACGACACCGCCACAACACGTTTGCGGTTCGCCGGGATGTTCACCAGCATGATCGTGTCGGAGCGGGTGCCGCCCGCGTCTTCGGTGGTGCCGGCACCCATGTCGGCGTTCTGGCCGTAGCGGCTGTCCACGCCGACGATCAGGAAGTTCTCGTCGCCGAACTGCGCGTTGGGGTCGATGATGTCGCGGGAGTTGAGGTCCAGCGCCGAGACCCGGTTCATGTTGTTGTTCTTGATGTTTTGCCACTGCCAGGCGGCGCCGGTCATCGACAGCGCGATGACGGCCGCCAACGCCATGAGGATGCGACCGGCAACCGCGAACCGGTGGCGGGTGTGGTGATCGACCGGTGGGGGCGCGTCGATGTGCGCCGGCCGCTCGGGATGGTCGATGTAGTTCCGGACGTCCGTGCGCACCACGGCCCGCGGCCGTTCGGGCAGCGCGTCGGGGTCGGCCAGCGGCGCGCCGAAAACCTCTGTGACGGGCTCGGATTCGACTCGACGGCGAGCGGTGCGCGCCGGCTCCTCGGCCGCTGGCGGGGCGACGGGCTCGAGCTTCGGCGCGTTCCGTGGCGCCGGCGCCGGCTTCGGCGCGGGCCGCTGGGGCTTCGGTGGCTCGGGTGGTGCGGGTGCCTCGATGACAGGTGCTGACGGGACCGCGCCGCCCGAGAGCCGGGCGATGAGTTCGGCGACGGTGACGCCACCGCCGCCGTGGCTACCGGTTTCCTCGTCGTCCGCGCTCTCGTCGTCCGGCTGGCTCTGCAGGCGACCGGCCCGTTCCCACGGCGCCCGGACGGGGCCCGCGGCCCGCGTCGTACGGGTTACCCAGGGGTTGTCGCCGGCAGCATCGCCGTCACCCTCACCGGGGGTGGTCCGGTCGCGGTCGCTCACGTTTACCCGCCGGAGTTGACCATGTCGGCGCCGAACGGCACCGTGCAGTCGTCGGGGTCGTCCAGCCAGCCTTCGGGCAGCACCACGGAACCCGGCGACCCCTGCCGGCCTCGTGGGCCCTCTGCGCAGTCCGGGAACGGCACATCGGAATCCAGTTGGGTGAGCAGCTCGTCGAGTTCGGCCAGGGTTTTCACCAGGGCCAGTGCGCGACGCAGCTCAGCGCCGGCGGGCAGCCCGTGCAGGTACCAGGCGACGTGCTTGCGGATGTCGCGCATGCCCTTGTCCTCGCCGAAATGATCGGCGAGCAGCTGGCCGTGCCGGCGGATGATGTCCCCGATCTCGCCGAGCGTCGGCGGGGTGGGGCGGGGCTGGCCGTTGAAGGCGGCCGACAGTTCGGCGAACAGCCAGGGCCGGCCCAGGCAGCCGCGGCCGATGACGACGCCGTCGCAGCCGGTCTCGGCCATCATCCGCAGTGCGTCGTCGGCGTCGAAGATGTCGCCGTTACCGAGCACCGGGATGCCGGTGACGTGCGCTTTCAATGCGGCGATCTGGTCCCAGTCGGCGGTGCCGGAGTAGCGCTGCGCGGCGGTGCGGGCATGCAGTGCGACTGCCGCGGCACCTTCCTCGGCGGCGATCCGGCCGGCATCGAGGTGCGTGTGGTGGGCGTCGTCGATCCCGATCCGGAACTTCACGGTGACGGGAATGTCGGTGCCTTCGGTCGCGCGGACGGCTGCCGCCACGATCTGGCCGAACAGCTTGCGTTTGTAGGGCAGGGCCGAACCACCGCCGCGGCGCGTGACCTTGGGCACCGGGCAGCCGAAGTTCATGTCGATGTGGTCGGCCATGTTCTCGTCGACGATCATCTTGGCCGCAGCGTACGTGGTCGCCGGGTCGACGGTATAGAGCTGCAGGGAGCGGGGCGATTCCTCGGGCGCGAACGTCGTCATGTGCAGCGTGGCGGCGTTGCGCTCGACGAGGGCCCGCGCGGTGACCATTTCGCAGACGTACAGGCCGCTCACGGTGCCCACGCGGGCGAGCTCCTGCTCGCGGCACAGGGTGCGGAAGGCGACGTTCGTCACACCGGCCATCGGCGCGAGGACGACCGGAGAACGCAACGAGATCGGCCCGATCCGAAGGGATCGGGCCGTCTCGTTGACAGCTTCGGTTACGACGCTGATGTCGACACCAGGAGGTTCTTCATGGCCTTCTTCTCGGCCATCTTCCGCTCACGCTCGAGGCGACGTTCCTTGGCCACCTCGAACTTCGCGCAGGTGTCCTCGAGCTCCTTGATGATCCGGCCGAGGTCGTCGCGCAGGCGCGCGCCCTCACCGGTGAAGTCCTCGCGCTCGAAGATGCGCCACTTCTTGAGCACCGGCATGAGGACGTCGTCGAGGTGGATGCGCGGGTCGTAGACGCCACCGACGGCGATGATGACGGCCTTGCGGCGGAAGTCGGGCACGGTGTACCCGGGCATCTTGAAGTTCTCCACGATGCGGTGCAGCGAGGCCATCGCCTGGTTCGGGTTGATGTCCAGGCCGGCGGCCGAGACATCGCGGTAGAAGATCATGTGCAGGTTCTCGTCACCCGAGATGCGCTGCAGCAGCTGGTCGGCGACGGGGTCGTTGCAGGCCTTGCCGGTGTTGCGGTGCGAGACGCGGGTGGCCAGCTCCTGGAACGAGACGTACATGACCGAGTCGAACAGGCTCTCGGCGAACAGGTCGCCCTGCAGGTTCTGGCCGGGCGAGAAGCCGCGGGTGACCTGCTCGACGCGCAGTTCCTCGAGTTCGACCGGGTCGCAGTTGCGGGTGACGACGAGGTAGTCGCGCAGGGCGATGCCGTGGCGGTTCTCCTCGGCGGTCCACCGGTTCACCCAGTAGCCCCAGGCGCCGTCCATGCCCATGTTCATCGCGATCTCGCGGTGGTAGGACGGCAGGTTGTCCTCGGTCAGCAGGTTCTGGACCATGGCGGTCTGGGCGACCTCGGAGAGCTTCGACTGCTCCGGATCCCAGTCCTGGCCGCCGAGGGCGTAGTAGTTCTTGCCCTCTTTCCAGGGGATGTAGTCGTGCGGGTTCCAGTCTTTCCGCATGCTCATGTGGCGGTCGACGAGCGTCTCGACGACCGGCTCCAGCTCATGCAGCAGCTGAAGGTCGGTGTAGTCGGCTGTCATGGCGCCTCCCGATTAGATATCTGTACCTGTTGGTAGCAGTCAGAGTATCTGTGTCCCGTAGTGACATCAAGTTGCTGTGACGCATGTCCGATCGGTGAATCTGAACTGTGATGTCGCGGCTTCGTAGGTGTTACCGGTGCGACGGGACCCGGCTCATCAGCATGTCGACGCAGTAGTCGACGAACTGCTCGCGGGTGACGGGCAGCTTGCCGCCGAGATATCCGGTGAACAGCGCGGTGAGGGCGCCGATGAGGCTGGTGGCCTCGAGTGCCCGCCGCGCCGGATCGCCGTCGGGGAACATCTTGTGCTGCAGCAGTTCGATGAAGCTCGGCATCCAGTCGGCGCCCGACCGGGTGAGGACCGGCTCCTGCGCCGGGGCGATGAGCAGTACGCGGCCGCGGGTGGGGTCGTCGACCATCATGGTGACGAATCGCTCGACGGCGTCGCGCGGACTCTGTGAGGTGGTCAGTGCCGCCATGGCCGTCGTGCATACTTCGTCGTACACGGCGCGGACGAAATCCTCACGGTCGGTGAAGCTTTCGTAGAAATAACGCTCGGTCAGGCCGGCGGTGCGGCACACCGTCCGGACCGTCGCGGCCGGGCCGTCGGAATGGCCGAGGGCGGCGATGCCGGCTTCGATGAGCGCCTCGCGGCGCCGCGTCGGGCGGTCCGCCAGGGGGACGGCGGACCAGCGGCCCTGTCGTTGACCGGAAGGCACGTGACTCCTAAGCTGTGGCTGACAACGCGTGTAGTCAGGATACCCGCTGACATCCAGGAAAGAATGCCGGTGACTCAAAATACTTCCGACGCATGCCCCATGACCAGCGACTCTGCGCCCGTGGCGGCCGGCTGCCCGGTCACTTCCGGTGGTTATGACGCGGTGCCGCTGGGGCCCGACTCGCTGACGTGGAAGTACTTCGGCCAGTGGACCGGGCTGTTCCAGGGCACCTGGGCGGGCTCGATGCAGAACATGCATCCGCAGCTCGGGGCGGCAGTCGAGGAGCACTCGATCTTCTTCATGGAGCGGATTCCGCGGCTGCTCCGGTCGATCTACCCGATCGGCGGCGTGGTGTTCGACGGTGACCGCGCGCCCCAGACCGGCGCCGAGGTGCGGGACTACCACATCGGGATCAAGGGCGTCGACAAGCAGGGACGCCGTTACAGCGCGCTGAACCCCGACGTCTTCTACTGGGCCCATTCGACGTTCTTCAAGTCCACCCTGCTGGCCGCCGAGAAGTTCGGCGGCGGCATCTCCGAAGCGGACAAGCGACAGCTGTTCGACGAGCACGTGCAGTGGTACCGCATGTACGGCATGAGCATGCGGCCCGTGCCGAAGAGCTGGGAGGACTTCGAGGCCTACTGGGATCACATGTGCCGCAACGTCCTGGAGAACAACTATGCGGCGCGCGAGGTCATGGATTTGTCGACCATGCCCAAACATCCATCGCTGCAATGGATTCCGGACTGGCTGTGGGCTCAGAACCTCAAGGTGATGCAGCGCTTCCTGACCTTCATGACGGTGGCCCTCTACGACCCGCCGGTGCGCGAGTTGATGGGCTACACGTGGTCTGCGCGCCAGCAATGGGTGCATGACCGCCTGTGCCAGGTCATCACGCTGGTCTCGAAATACGGCCCGAAGCGCAGGCTCATGCATCCGCGCAAGCGATCGGCGATCGACCGGGCGACCGGCCGGCTGCCCATCGATTCACCGCTGGTGGAGACGCCCGCACGTAACCTGCCGCCGGTCGAGTACCGCGGCCAGCCGCAGTTCTACTGCCCAAAGGTGGACTGACCCAGGCGTTTTGCGGTACTCGCAGCATTTCGAGGGGTCTGTGAGATCGATTTAGTCGCTGGGTCACCGTCGAGCAATGGTTAGGCAACACGGCCGGTGTTGGCTCGACGCATGACGAGCATCTATGAACAGATCGGAGGGGCAGAGGCGCTCGAACAGGTGGTGGCGGACTTCTACGAGCGCGTGCTGGCCGACCCGGAACTCGCCGGCTTCTTCGCCGGCGCGAACATGACACGGCTCAAAGGTCGGCAGGTGGAATTCTTCGCCGCGGCATTGGGTGGGCCCGAGCCCTACACGGGCGCATCCATGCGGGACATCCACCGCGGCCGGGGGATCTCCAGGCAGCACTTCAATCTGGTCGCCGCATATCTGAGTGAAAGCCTGGCTGCGGCAGGCGTTCCGGCGCGGACAGTGCAGCGAATCATGGCAGCGATCGCGCCGCTGGCCGACGACATCGCCACCGCAAAGAGCGCCTGAGCGCCCACGGCACCGACTCTGCCTGGGCCCGCGGGGTGGCATCAGGACTAGCGTTGAGGCCATGTCAGTGCCGGGCGTTCTCGCCGACCGCTACCAATTGCGGGGGACGCTGGGCCACGGCGGCATGGCAGAGGTGCGCGACGCCTGGGACACCCAGTTGCAGCGCCCGGTGGCCGTCAAACTGCTGTACGCGCAGTTCAGTAATCAGCCGGACTTCCGGCATCGCTTCCAGGTCGAGGCCCGCGCGGCGGCCGGGCTGAACCATCCGCACGTCGTTGCGGTGCACGACTACGGCGAGCAGGACGGCACCCCGTTCATCGTCATGGAACGGCTGCCGGGACGGACGTTGGCCGACGTGATCGCCGCCGGTCCGCTACCCCAACACGTGGTCCGAGCGGTCCTCGACGGCGTGCTCTCGGCGCTGGCCGCGGCCCACGCGGCAGGCATCCTGCATCGCGACATCAAGCCGGGAAACATCCTGTTGGCCGATTCGGGAGCGGCGAAGATCGCCGATTTCGGCATCGCCAAGAGCGCCGACTCGAACCACACCGTGGCCGGCCAGGTGGTCGGCACGATGGGCTATCTCAGCGCCGAGCGGCTGTCGGGACGGCCCGCGACGGTGGCCGACGACCTCTACGCCGTCGGGGTCGTCGGGTACGAGGCACTCACGGGCCGGCGGCCCTTTCCGCAGGACAACCTCGTCGACCTGGCGCGGGCCGTCACCGAGGGGCATCCGGTGCCACTGCGGGCGTTGCGTCCCGATGCCGACCCGGCGCTGGCGGCCGTCGTCGAACGGGCGATGGCCCGTGACCCGCGGGTGCGCTTCGGCAGTGCCGACGAGATGCGTGCGGCGCTGCACGGTGCTGTGCCCGCCGGTCGTCCCCCGACGCTGGTGCTCGGCCAGCCGCTACCGGACCCGACGACGTCGATGCTGCCGGTCGCCGCACCGCGGCGCCGCTCGCGACTGCTGCTCTGGGGTGCGGCTGCCATCGTGGTACTCGTGACGGTCGTCGCGGTGATCGTCGACGCTGCGTCACGGCCGTCGACGCCGACTCCGGTCGGGACGAGCACGCCAGAGCCGACCCCGACGTCCACGTCGGCCCCGCCGCTGACCTCGACCCCGGTGCCCATCGATGACCGTCCCACGCCCAACGGCCCGGGCAACGGGCACGGCAAAGGCCCGAAGAACAAGCACCGCGACTGAACCGCGATAGCGCGCAGAGTGTACATAGATTTATGGATACAGAATTTCATGTACATTTCAAGACGTGGCAACCGCGCAGCACACCGACGCCCTGTCTCGTTTCGGGCATGCCCTGTCGGATTCGACGCGGGCGCGAATCTTGTTGAGCCTCAACCGGTCTCCCGGGTATCCGTCGGAGCTCGCTGACCAGCTCGGCGTCTCTCGGCAGATCCTCTCCAATCACCTGACATGCCTGCGCGGCTGCGGGCTGGTGGTCGCAGTACCGGAAGGTCGCCGCATGCGATACGAGCTGGCGGACCACCGCATCGGGCGTGCGCTCGACGACCTCATGGGTTTGGTCCTTGCGGTGGACCCCGACTGCGTGTGCGTCGGTGCCGACGGCGAGCCGTGCGGGTGCGCTTGATGACGCTCACCGAGCCCCGTCGCGGGCAGCTGGCGCGACGCATCCGGTGGCTGGTCGCGGCGACCATCTCCTACAACGTCATCGAGGCCGTCGTGGCGCTGTCGGAAGGGGCCCGGGTGTCATCGGCTGCGTTGGTCGGTTTCGGCCTCGACTCGGTGATCGAGGTGTCTTCGGCTGCGGCGGTCGCCTGGCAGTTCGCGGGCGCCGATCCGGAAGCCCGCGAGAAGGCCGCCCTGCGCGTCATCGCGTTCTCGTTCTTCGCGCTGGCCGCCTACGTGACGGCCGACGCGATCCGTGCCCTGCTGGGTTTCGGCGAAGCCCGGCACTCGACTGTCGGCATCGTGCTCGCGGCGGCAAGCCTGATCGTCATGCCGGTGCTGTCGTACGCACAACGACGGGCCGGCCGGGAACTCGGATCGCGTTCGGCGGTGGCTGATTCCAAGCAGACACTGCTGTGCACCTACCTGTCGGCCGTGCTGTTGATCGGTCTCGTGGTCAACAGTGTTCTGGGCTGGTCGTGGGCCGACCCGATCGCGGCGTTGGTGATCGCCGGGATCGCGGTGAGGGAAGGTGTGGGCGCCTTGCGAGGCGATGTGTGCTGTGCGCCGGCCGTCCGCGAGCCCGCCGCAGCACCCGACGGGTGTGGCTGCTCTGACTGAGTCCGACGGGCCCTCAGTCGTTCCGGGCGACCAGATCCCGCTTGAGCACCTTGCCCGTCGGGTTGCGAGGCAGCTCGTCGAGGAACACCACCTCGCGCGGCACCTTGTAGCGGGCCAGGTTGTCCTTGACGAACTGCTTGACCTCATCCTCCGACACCTCGGTCCCCTCGACGGTGACCACGAAGGCGCGCAGGCGTTTTCCGAACTCCTCGTCGTCGACGCCGACGGCGGAGGCCTCCACGATGGCGGGGTGGGTGATCAGCAGTTCCTCGACCTCGACGGGGAACACGTTCTCGCCGCCGGAGACGATCATGTCGTCGTCCCGGCCGTCGATGTAGAGGCGGCCCTTGTCGTCGAAGTGCCCGACGTCGCCGCTGGCCATCAAGCCGTCGATGAACTCTTTGGTGCCGCCACCGGTGTAGCCCTCGAATTGCGTTGCCGCACCGACGAATATCCGGCCTGTTTCAGGGGCAGGCACCTCGTGGCCGTTATCGTCGAAGATCTTGATCCGGCAGCCGAGCATCGGCTTGCCGACAGAAGTGGGTGCCTCGCGGATGTCAGCGGGTGTCGCCATGGTCGCGAGCGCCACTTCCGTTGAGCCGTAGAGGTTGTAGACCACCTCACCGAGCAGGTCTTGCGCCGCGGTTGCGACGGCGGCCGGCAACTGGGAACCGGCGCAGAAGATGGCGCGCAGGCTCGTGGTGTCGTAGCTGCGGACGGTGTTCTCGCCGAGGCCCAGCACCCGCTGCAGCATGATCGGCACGACGCACACTGTGGTGGCTTTGTGCCGCTCGATGTCCGCGACCAGTTGTTCGGCCTCGAACTTGCGCCGCAGCACCAACTTCGAGCCCAGCGCGATCGTCATGATGGCGATCAGCAGGCCCGTGCCGTGGAACAGGGGCGGCCCGATGATGGTGGCTTCACGAGCACGCATCGGCAGCCGCTCCAACAGACCGCCCGGGAGGATGAAGCTGCGCGGCTCGGCGCGCGGTGCGCCCTTGGGTGTGCCGGTCGTGCCGCTCGTCAGCAGGATGATCCGGCCCTGCTTGGCCGGAGCCGGCGGCGCCTTCGGCGACGCGTCGGCCGCGAGGGCGTCGAGATCGTCACTGGCGCTGTCGATATCGGTGACGTACGTGCCGCGCGGGGCCTCGATGTCGGCGACCAGATCGGTGAACTCGACGTCATGCACCAGCAGGTCGACGCCTTCGCGGTTGGCGACCTCTGCGGCCTGGCGGGCCGAGAACGCCGTGTTGAGCCACACCGCGTTGACCCCGGCGCGCGACGCGGCGAACGCCACGATCAGGGGTGCGCGGTGGTTGCGGCAGAGGATGCCGACGGTGGCTCCGGGGGCCAGGCGAGCACGCAATGCGTTGGCAATCCGGTTGACCGCCTGATCGAATTCGGCGTACGTCAGCTCGCCGCGCTCGTCGGCGATCGCCGGATAGGCGCCGTGCCGGATCGCGGCGATGCGCGGTGCGGCGCCGAACGGCCCGTAGGTGTTGAGTGCCGCCAGGACCTGCACCAACCGGTGCGGCAGGTCGACGCCGATGGCGCCGGCCCGCACCAATGCCACGAGGGCGCGGGTTTCGAGACCGGCCCGCCGGGCCGGCTCGGCAAGCAGTGAGTTCAGCTCCATCAGGTTCCTTTTCTATTCAGCCGCAACGGGTTCGGCGGACTCTGCCGGTGCCGCCTGCGCAGCGGCGGACTCACCGAACATCGAGTAGACCTTGTTCCGCACCAGGTCGAACGGACGCGGGCTGAGGGCGTCGGTGAGGGCCGTCAGCTGTCCGGACGGCGGGCTCAGGCGGCGCGGCCGGTGCATGATCGCGTCGCACAGCGTGGCCGCGGCCTGCTCGGGCGTCAGGGTGGGGAAGCGGTCGTACATCTTGGTCGGGGCGATCATCGCGGTCCGCACCAACGGCATGTGCACCGTCGTGAAGGTGATGTTCTCCGACACCGTCTCACCTTGCAACGTGTCGCACAGTCCGTCCAGTGCCGACTTGCTGGCGATGTAGGCGCCGAAGCGCGGCAGCTTGGTCTGCACGCCGATCGAGGACACGTTGATGATGTGCCCGAAGCCGCGCTCACGCATGCCCGGCGTGAACTTCAGGATGAGCTGGACGGGCGCGAAGTAGTTGAGCTGCATGGTCCGCTGGTAGTCGTGCATCCGGTCGTGGGACAGCTCCAGCGAGCGGCGGATGGACCGGCCGGCGTTGTTGATGAGGATGTCGACATGACCCAGGTCGGCCAGCACCTGGTCGGCCATGGCGCCGATGGCGTCGAGGTCGCTCAGGTCGCACGGGTACACGTGCGCGGTGCCGCCGTCGGCGCGGATGTCCTCGGCGACGCGTTCCAGGTTCTCCCGGGTGCGGGCCACCAGCACGACCTCGCCGCCGGCGGCGCCGATGCGGCGGGCGGTGGTCTCGCCGATACCGGCCGAGGCGCCCGTGATCACCACGATCTTCCCCGCGACGGCGTCCTCGAGTGTGTAGCCGGTGAGGGCGTCGACCACGGTCTGCAGGTAGATCGGGCGGGTCTTGATGGGCGTGTTCATGACGCTGGCGAACACGGCGAGCGGCTTGGCGCTGACGGCGGCGACGGGCTTGGTCGCCAGTGCGGTGATGTCGGAGAGGTTCATGGCAGGTGGTCCGTTCTTGAGCGGGGTCGATTTCAGCCCAGGGCCCGGCGGGCCAGGCGGAGGGCGGGCAGCAGCAGGGTGTGGGGAGTGATCGAGCCGGTGATGGCCATGAGCTTGACGACGGTGCCGGGCACGATCTGGCGGGCGCCGCCCTGCATGCCGTCGACGGCCTGCGTCGCGACGTCGACGGGGGAGACCTGAGCCGGCCGCAGGCTGAACTCGTGTGCCGAGGCGACCTCGGCCCATTCGGTGGGGACCGGTCCGGGGCACAGCGAGGTGCAGGAGACGCCCGTGCCGCGCAGTTCTTCGTGCACGGCTTCGGAGAACGAGTTGACGAACGCCTTGGACGCGCCGTAGGTCGCCATCGACGGCATGGGCTGGAAGGCCACGACGGAGGCGACGTTGAGGACGGCGCCGGCGCCGCGTTCCACCATGCCGGGCAGCACGGCGTGCGTGAGTTCTTGCAGCGCAACAACGTTGACCTCGACCTGCTCGCGCTCGCGGTCCATCGGCAGCGTGTGGAAGGCGCCGCTGGTGCCGAAGCCGGCGGAGTTGCAGAGGCCGGCGACCGGCCGGGTGCGCAGTTCTTCGATCAGCGTCTGTCGCTGCGCAGCGTCGGCCAGATCGCATGGGCGCACCGTCACGCCGACGCCGTGGTCGGTGCGCAGTTCGTCGGCGAGGGCGTTGAGGCGGTCCTGGCGACGTGCGACCAGGAAGAGGCTGTAGCCGCGGGCGGCGAGCACGCGGGCCAGTTCGGTTCCGATTCCGGAGGAGGCGCCAGTGATGACGACCTCGGTGGTGCCATCGGGCTTCGGCAGGGTCATGTGGCTCTCATTTCCTAGTGACGTGTTACTGTGCCAGTAACACTGGCACAGTGTGAATGTTGGTGTCTATACTTCGTGGAATGACAGATGTCACAGTCGAGGAATTCACCATCGACGAACTGGCCGCGCGTACCGGCACGACGGTGCGAACCATTCGCTTCTACAACGAGAGCGGCCTGCTGCCGCCCGCCGAGAGGCGCGGCCGCCTCGCGTATTACGGTGCGCCACATCGCATTCGGCTCGAGTTGGTGCAGCAGCTGCAACAGCACGGCTACACGCTGGCCGCCATCACCAAGGTGCTGGCGCGGCTGCCGGAAGGCGCGACGGCCCACGACCTCGCCGTGCGTGCGGCACTTCTCACACCGTGGAGCCCGGCTGACGATGAGGCCGTCGACCTACGCGAACTTGAACAACGTGCCGGTCTGGCGCTGGACGACCGGGCCCTCGACACGCTCGAAGCCTTGGGTGCGATTCGACGCCTGGATGACGGCCGTTTCAGCGTCCGGCAGTCGGTGCTCGGCGCCGCCATGAACCTGCGCGACACCAACGTGCCGGCCGACGACATCCGGCGCCTGGCCGGCGTCGTCGACAAGCACATCGATGCCCTCGCCAATGAGGTGACGGACGTCGTGTTCAGCCGGATTCGCGAGGCGGAGGACCCCAATGTGTACCTCGGGCGGATCGCCAAGGTGGTGCCGAACCTGCGGCCGCTGGCGGCGCAGATGATGGCCGACCGCTTCACTGCCGCGATCAGTCAGGCGGTGCAGGAACGCGTGGCGGAACTGGAGATTCCGGCCAAATAGGCGCTACTTCCGCCGGAGCTGGCAGGTCGCCTGGGTGGTGGCGACGACGGTCCCGTCGGCGTCGGTGACCACGGCTTCGACGACGTACTCCGACTTACCGTTCTGTGCGGCTTCGGCCTCGATCCGCGCGATGTCGTCGCCGCTCATCTCGGCTTGGGCCCGCACATCGGATTTGGCGGGTGCCTTGTACTGGATCGACATGTCCTTGACGAGCGGGAAGAACTGGCTCTGGTCGAACGCGGTGAGCGCGAGAATCCCGCCGAGCACCTCAGCGACGGTGAACAACACCCCGGCATACATCACGCCAAAGTGGTTGCCGTTCCCCGCGATTGGGGCTGTCGTTAACCTCCGCAAGTGATAGCTTCGAGCCGACCCGCCTTGCTTGTGTCCCCTTCGACAGACCGCCCATAGGGGGCTCCTCGTCGGCCGCCGTCGGCTGCTGATTCTTCAGCGCGCCCCAGCAAATGAGCTGCCCGGTAACCACGAGGTGCAGCTGCAAGCCTCCAGGCTGGTATTTGCCGTCGTGGTGTGGTGGGCGCGGAACATGTCGCCGAGGTCAACTCGCACGGGCAGCGGTGGGTCGATCCGGCGGAAGTCCCCCGCCACGTGTCGGCCGGTATCGGGACCGCCGGCGGGTCACCCATTGTTCGATCGTACGTTCAATGGAACCGTTGGGGCGCCGGATACGTCTATACCGATATGCGAAACATTGCCGCCATCGACGCCGATCTCAGAATGATCGCCATCGTGGGAGTCGGCCAGCGCGAATTTGGCGCGGTCGATAGCACCACCGCGTTGGACCAGCTACTCGACGAGCGAAACTCGTTTGGTGGCCGACGACACCTCGATGGAACGTCGGGCGGCTTAATTGCTTGGATATGGGCAAGCCAGGTTTGTGACCACGAACGCTGCGGTGCGCCTACCGAACCGCTCCCCGGCCATGAGCGCGATGGTCCGCCTGCTCGACATGCGCCTGAAGCTCGATCAGTCCCGCGTTTTCGACAATGGGTCCCACAGTCACAATGAGGATTCTGGGGCGTGACATGATCTGGCAGTGAATCTGCGGCCGCCGCCAGGCATCAGGTATGCCGGGCCTTTCAAGGCCTCAACGCTTGGCGAATGGAGTGCAGAAACTCCCGCGGATGCCGATGAAGTTGTGATTGACATGTCGAAGGCGGCCTTTATCGACAGTATGGGACTCGCCACGATTGCCGCAGTTGCCGAAGACGCCGCGAACTGCGGACGGGCGCTGAGATTTATCGAGCCTCAGCACCACGCGGTCCGGACCTACATGTCACGTATGCATTTGGACGATTGTCTGCGACAATACTTTTGCTCTGGTGTCACTCTTCCCAAAGTTAATGAGCGAGATACTGGACACCGCCTATTCGAATTACAGCGCTTCGACACTAACGGCGGAGACGAACTCGCTGAACGCGTATTCCAGGCAATGGTTGCGGACGGAAGCAACCAAGCTGATGCAATCGAATTCTTCAAGGGAATATCCGAAGTCGTCAACAATGTTGCCGACCACAGTGGGGCCGGCGGCGGATGGGCGGCGATGCAAGTGATGCCGAGTAGCCTAGGTACCGGCTTGATCAACTTCGCGGTAGCAGACGCTGGGCACGGGTTCGAAACAACGCTGAGTCGGCGTTACTGGGTATCAGGCCCTGTGGACGCGATGGCGAAAGCCTTCCAGCGCACAGTCTCGGGTACTGGCGAAGCAGGGCGCGGCGCAGGGCTCGATGATCTTCATCAACGCATCCGCCGGCATCAGGGGAGCTTGACGGCTTGGAGCGGCGCGGCGATTGGACAGAACAGTGGTAGCAGTGGCCCTCTCTCGTGTCGACGGGTAACCGCTGCCTTCCCAGGAACAGTGATCTACGCTGGGTTTAAACCGAGCGCGAAGGAGGTGTAAGGATGACGGTTTCACTCGAAGCACCAGCATTGGCAGGTTCGCGCCCGCGGGCACAGCAGATCCTTGCAGAGCTTCCTCATGATCTGTCGGGTCAAGTGGTGCAGTTGCATTGCGCCTCGCTGATCGCGGCTGCCGCGTCGTTCGCTGATGAAATCGTGCGGGAAGTCCTCGTCAAACGGAACGCCCGACGACTTGAAGTCAGTAGCGTCTCCGATCGCGAGTTCATCGGATACCTGCGTGACCGCGCCGAGGTTCACAACGTCGCGGACCGTCTTCAGGTTTCGTAGCGCCTCAACTTGGCTGATAGGTACGCGTGCTCGTCATTGAGCTGCTGGAGGGTCGGCACGGACCTGTTCGCGTCCAGCGGGTCTTGGGGTTCGCCGAACATCAGATAGAACTCGGTCAGCTGGTTTCGGTAATGGATTGCGGCATTTCGTAGACATTCGATGTTGAGCATCTCGACGGCTTGGTTGTACCCACGCATCGCCCCTTGCAACGGCAGCACGGCGTGCGGGTCATTCGGATCACTTGCAGCCGCCACGACCCACTCCGCATACGCCTTATCCAGCTGGCTGAGTGCAGCCAAGACCCGGTCCACGCAGCGCTTTCTGCGATCGGCGTCCCTCGTCTTACGTGCCGCAATCTGGGCGCTGAACGCACCGATGAGCGCTCCGAAGAGACCCGACGTTGCGGTGATAGCCGCCGTCGTCATATCAGCCACGGCGGAATCGTAATGTCAGGTCGAATAGATGAAATCGAGCCCCCATCGAGCGAGGCCGCCAAGTAGTTAATGCCATACGTCGAGCCTCGCATGGCAACGCGTGGAGTAGAACGGATGAAGAAGTGTCGCGGCCCCTTTTGAGTCCGAGCTACTGACCCCAACGGCAGTCAAATCTCACGGTGTGTACGGGCTGCGGGTTTTGAACGAGTCTGAAGGTTGCGACGGCTAGCTTTGTCGAGTGCTTCCGCGAGACTTCATCGACCTTCCCAACGACCTGGTCAACTGCGTGCCCGCGACAGACCCGGGCTGGCTAACACAACCGCGCGCCACAGTTTTGGCCGCGTGCATCGCGTTGGTCGCGGCCGCGATCGCCTGGGCCAGCACGCGCGCGCAGATTCGTGCGGAAGATCGCCGCGCTCGCCGAACTGAGCGATTAGACGCCCTGACTGAGGCCACTGCTGCCGCGCATGACCTCGCGCTCAGTTGGGTGTCGTCGGTCACGTAATTCCCCAGGGGTTGCTGTCACGTAATTCCCCAGGTGTGGGCCTCGTGTTGGTCTTACCGG
>NZ_JBJIAI010000014.1:0-139126 GCF_045311035.1 Mycobacterium sp. SMC-13 | reverse complement strand
CACCAAAGAAGCCCTACGATGCCTCAAACGCCACCTCAGCCGAACCGTCTACCGCAGCCTCCACACCGACCTGCACCCCAACCGATCACACCAAAAACCCGAAACACCACTCGCTGCTTGACATAGGAGCAATGGCCGCTCGCGGTGAACTACAGGAACGTGCCGCGGCGGTTGGCCAGCAGCTGGTACAGCGTCTGCTGGATGGTGGCGCGCACCTGGTCGGTCAGCTCGAAGGTGATCATCGGGTCGTCGGCGGCGGACTCGTCGTAGTCGGCCGTCGAGATGGGCTCGCCGAACTGGATGTACCACTTCGACGGCAGCGGCAGCAGGCCGATAGGCCCGGCGAGCGGGAACAGCGGCGTCAGTGGGAAGTACGGCAGCCCGAGCAGGCGGGCCAGCAGCTTCACGTCGCCGATCTTGGGGTAGATCTCCTCGGAGCCGACGATCGAGCACGGCACGATGGGCGCACCCGAGCGCAGCGCCGCCGAGACGAAGCCGCCGCGGCCGAACCGCTGCAGCTTGTACCGGTCCTTGAAAGGCTTGCCGAGCCCCTTGTACCCCTCGGGGAACACGGCGGTCAGCTCGCCGGCCTCGAGCAGCCGGTGCGCGTCGGCGGTGCAGGCCATGGTGTGGCCGGCCTTGCGCGCCGCCTGTCCCACCACCGGCAGGTCGAAGACGAGGTCGGCGGCCAGCAGCCGCAGATCCCGATGCTTCGGGTGTTTGTCGTGCACGGCGACCGACGTCATCAATCCGTCGAACGGCAATACGCCCGCATGGTTTGCCACCACCAATGCGGCGCCGTCATCGGGCAAATTCTCGATGCCGGATACCTCGACGCGGAACCACGAATTGAAAAGTGTTCGCAGCAACGGAAGAAAGACCGCATTGTTGAGATGCTGGTCGAAACCGAATTCGTCGACACGGTAGTCGCCGGTCAGTCGCTTGCGGATGAAATCCGAAGCGGCACTTATGCGTTGGGCCAGTTCATTGGGCCCCTCGTCGGCCGCAGGGCCGGCCGCGGCAAACCGGTGCTGGTCGATCTCACGGACCACGGCAGCAATCTGCTCGGCCGATGCGCGAGTCCCGGGGTCGGTCAACAGCGAAGGATGTCGCAGCGTTGCATCCCGTTTCGACGCCCGACGTTGCGCGGCAGCGCGTGTCGAATTCGAATGGAGCGGAATGACTTTGGCTTTAGATTCGCCCGCCACGTCAATATCTCCCACCATCAAAAACTTGCGAAATCAGCGTCCCCACCGCTGCGCTGCGGCCACTGCACGACGCTCCACTGAGCGTACCCATCCTGGGTCGATAATGGGCGTCAGCGCGCGGCCTGAAACGTAATCGTCAAAAGCCTCCATGGTCGTCCACTTTGGGGTATAGCCGAGTTCCCTCGTCATCCGTGTGGTGTCCATGACCCGGCCGTAGCGCATGTAGTCGGACTGTTCGCGGTCCAATTCGACACCCGCGGTCGCCCGTCGCCACGCGTCCAGCGCCCACATCGTGGGGCCGGCGAGCGGCAACCCGATGCGGCCGGACCGGCGAATGGCCTGGCTCATCAGGATGACGCCCGATGCCCCGATGTTGAAGGTGCCGGCGCGTCCCACCAGGGTGGCACGTTCCAGCGCCCCGAGGGCGTCCTGCTCGTGCAGCAGTTGCAACCGGGCGTCGTGCCCGAAGGCGGTCGGCACCAACGGGCCGGCAAGGTACCGCGACAGCGCGGTGTCCATGGCCGGGCCGATCATGTTGGCCAACCGCAGGATGGTGACCGCGATGTCGGGTCGCCGCCGCGCGAGACCGCGCGCGTAACCCTCGATGTCGATGCTGTCGCGGGCGAAGCCCTCCCCCGGTGGCCGGCGGGCGCTGCTGTCCTCGGTGAACATCACCGGATCACGCGGGCTGGCCCCGTAGATCTCCGATGTCGACTTCAGGATCACCCGGCGGACCGAAGGTGCCTTCTGACAGGCCGCGAACAGCTGCATGGCGCCCATCACGTTGAGCTCTTTGAGCGCAGCGCGACCGGATTGCGGCACGTATGACGCCGCCGCCGCGTGGACGACGGTGTCGACGTTGCCGTTCCGGATCACCTTGGCGATGAAGGGATTGCGGATGTCCGCGCGGACGAACTCCGCGCGGCCCATCCGCCGCAACATGTCCTTGCTCGGCGTGATCGCGTCGACCGCGATCACGTGCTCGATGAGCTGGTTCTGAGCGAGTCTGGCTGTCAGATATCCGCCCAGGAACCGGCACGCACCCGTGACCAGCACCACCTTGGGGTGGTGCAGGGTCTCGGGGATGTCCGGGCCGGAATCGCTTCCGCCCGGCGTTGTGGGCCGGCTTCCGGGGCGTCCGTCGGCATCCATTTGGTCAGCCTAGTGGGCGACGCAAACGAGCGCTGAGAACTACTTACCGAGTTTTCTGCGCTGAACCCGAGTGCGACGAAGCAGCTTGCGGTGCTTCTTCTTCGACATGCGCTTACGCCGCTTCTTGATGACTGAACCCATAGACTTTGAAGTCTCCGCTACTAGACGTCGATCCGTGAAGATCGGTGTGAAACCAACCCCGCCACTTTACCCGGCGGGGTTTCCCGTCACGAAAACGCCTGCTGGATACGCCCGCTCAGCAGCGATTTCGGCGTGCTCTGTCGCGCTAGCGAGACAGAGCACGCCGAAATCGCCGAATCGGTGCTGCGCACGCAAGGTACGCAGCACTCAGCCGAGCGCGCGGAGACTAACCCGCGTCGTGGTACGAGGACTCGAGGAGGTCGTGCACCGCTTTGGCGTGCACCCGAAATGATCGGCCGACACGCACCGCGGGCAACTCCCCGTTGTGTACCAGCCGGTATACCGTCATCTTGCTCACCCGCATAAGGCTCGCAACCTCGGCAACAGTCAGGAACTGCGTTCGTGGCTGATCGCCACCGTCACGCGCCGATGGCCCGTTCATAGACGTCATCGCAACCCAATCAATCAGGCACGGCCAGCTCCAGCGGCTTCCCCTCCGCTGGCACCAACGCGTGCTTACGAGAAGGAGAATAGCGTGGCCAATGTGGTTATTGCGACGGGTGTGGGGTAATCAATCTGAAATCTTAGAACTACTCAGATGTAATTCTTAGCTGCTCAGACCGTGTTTTTGCGGCTTCGACGGCACTCGCGACGGCAGACCGCAGCCCACCCCGTTCGAGTTCCCGCAGACCAGCGGCGGTCGTGCCGCCCGGAGAGGTCACCGAGGCCCGCAATTGCGCGGCGCTGGTGTCGAGCGGACCGACCACGGAACCGGAGCCGGATTCCGTCATCCGATCGAGCAACATGGCGGCCGCACCGGCCATCGTCTGGGTCGCCAGCTCGGTTGCCACGGGCCGCGGGAGGCCCGCCGCGACACCCGCGTCGACGACCGCCTCGACCATCAGGAAGAAGTACGCGGGGCCCGAACCGGACACCGCGGTCACCGCGTCCATCTGCTTCTCCGGCACCGTCAGCACCGCGCCGACGGCGGAGAAGATCTCCGACACCTCGGCCAGCTGCGCGTCGTTCGCGAACCGGCCCCGCGACAGCGCCGTGATGCCCGCACCGACCAGCATCGGCGTATTCGGCATGGCCCGGACCACCGGCGCACCGGCGGGCAGCTTGGCCTCGTAGAAGGACGTGGGGACGCCCGCGGCCACCGACACCACGACCTGCTCGACGCTGCTGCTGTCGGCGTCCGCGGCCGCGTCGGCCAGGGTCTCGACGACGCCCTCGACGGCGTCGGGCTTCACGGCCACGATGACGTAGGCGGCGTTCTCCGCGGCATCGGCGACATCGGTGACCCGGACGGAGTACTTCTCGGCGAGTTGCGCGGCGCGGGCCGGATAGGCCTCCGCGACAACCAGATCCTTGACCTGCCGCCCTGACTGCAGCAGCCCCGCCAGCAGGGCCTCGCCGATATTTCCGCCACCGATGATCGCAATTCTCGCCACGGGAGACAGCATGCCAGGACGGCGGCTGGTCAGCGCAGCAGGTGCCGACGCGCGAATTCGAGCGACTCGACGAGCAGCGCCTCCCGCTCGGCGTTGTTGCGCGCCGCCGACGTGGTGACCTCCAGGATCACGTGCCCGGAGAACTCACTGGCCGCCAGCATCTGACAGATCTGCACCGTCGGCTGGCTGCCGCGCCCGGGCACCAGATGCTCGTCGGTGGACGCGCCGTTGCCGTCGCACAGATGCAGGTGCACCAGCCCCTTGCCCATCCGCCGCGCCATGTCGACGGCATCGGTGCCCGCCGTCGCCGAGTGCGACAGGTCCAGGGTGTAGTGGGCGTGATTGCCGTCCAGCGGGTCGTAGGACGGCGCGAAAGCCGAGATCCCCGGTCCCGGGGTACCGCCACGCTTACGCATCCGCTCGATGGACGGCTGGCCGGTGCCGAAGAACCGGTCGGTGCGGAACGGGAACATGTTCTCGACCGCGACCAGCACGTCGCTCGAGGCCTCGAGCTCGGCGACCTGATCCGAGAAACCCTCGGCGTACCGGCGCTGCCACCGGAACGGCGGATGCACGACGACGGTCTGCGCACCGAGCTGCTCGGCGGCCCGCACGCTGCGTTCCAGCTTCGGGATCGGGTTGGAGCCCCACACGCGCTGCGAGATCAGCAGACACGGCGCGTGCACACTGAGCACCGGGACGCCCCAGCGCTGCGACATGCGCTCGACGGCGTCGATGTCCTGGCTGACGGGCTCGGCCCACACCATCAGCTCGACACCGTCGTAGCCGAGGCGGGCGGCGTACTCGAAGGCAGCTTCGGTCCGCAAGGGATAGACCGACGCGGTGGACAGACCTACCTTGATGGCGGGACGCACAGGCCTCCGGTTCAGGCTGAGTAGAGCAGTGCCAAGGGTCCGAACGTGACCAGACCGCCGACCAGAATCGCGATCAGCGTACTGGCCAGGTCGTGATCCTTCCGGATCACCCGGATCCCGGCGACCAGGCCGAGGATCACCAGCATCGACAGCATCAGCGCCACGATCTGGTTCCAGCGCCACAGTTGGTCGAACGCGAAGAACATGCCGGCGCCGAACGCGACGGCCAACAGGCTCTGCCCGACGACCCAGGCGCCGCGCTTGAGGCCGGACCCGGACTTCTCGTCGTCCTCGTGGTCGGCTTCGTCGTGGTCGGCTTCGCGGCCGATGGCTTCGTGGTCGACGTCCTCGTCGTGCACGTCGTGGTCGGCGACGAGCTCTTCCCGCCGGGTGTCCTCGTCGGCGGCGAAGCCACCGAACAGGGCGTCGTAGCGCTCGCTGCGGCCATTGCGTGACGGCGCACGCGGCGCCTCGGGAGCCGCCTCGGCCGCCACGGTGTCGTCGACGACGGGCACGGCCCCGGTGTCGAGCTTGGCGACGGGCTCGGCGTCGGTGAGCGCGAGCAGATCGTCATCGATGTCGGCGTCGGCCGGTACGTCCTCGTCGACCGGGTCGGGGCTCATCTCCTCGGCGCCGCGGACCGGCTTGAACGACCATCGGAAGGCGGGCTTGCGCGACGGCGCCACGAACTCCAGCGGGTCGGCCTCGGCGTCGCGACGGCGCAGGTGGTCCTCGTAGTCGTCGACCGCGGCATCGGCGGGCGCGGGCTCGACGATGTCGGTGTGCAGCATCTCGTCGTCGACGACGTAGTGGGCGCCGGTGTCGTCGGGCTCCATCTCGTCGGCCGCGGACGGCGTCTCGTCCTCGACGGCGACAGCCGCCTCCTCGACCTCGGCTTCCGGCTCCAGCTCGGCGACCGGCTCCGGTTCCGGGGCGGATTCGGGCTCGGGCGCCGGCTCCGCTGCGGCCTCAGCCGGCTCTGCGTGCAGCGTCTCCGGCCGGATGATCGGGATTTCGCCGGTCAGTTCGGCGACCGTCACCGCGTCGCTGTTCCCCCGCCGGCGACGCCGGCGGCCACCGACCGGCGGCGCACCGATGGTGCCGTTCTTGGCCAGCAGCTCGGCGACCGAGATCGGTCGCGTCGCCGAGAAGTCGTCTGAATCTGTCATCGTGTCTCGCCTTTGGCGGGAGCCAATCCCGCGAACGTTTCCACCAAGTCGGTTCCATCGGCTTCGCTGTCGAGTTTCCGCAGAATGACACCCTCCCGCAACGCCCACGGGCAGATGTCCACCGCGTCGAGCGACAGCGCTCGCATGGTCGCCTCGGCCACCAACGCACCGGCCACGATCTGTGGCGCGCGGTCGGCACTCACCCCTTCCAACTCGGCTCTGTCGGCCGTGGTCATCCTAGAGATGAAAGATATGAGCTGTCTGAGGCCGGCGGCGGTCAACGTGCGCTTCACGCGCGGTCCGGCGCCCGACGGTGCCGCACCCGTGAGCCGGGCCAGCGACCGGAAGGTCTTCGACGTCGCGACCGCGAGCTCGGGGGTACCGGCCGCGAGCACCTTGGCCGCCGAGGCGGAGATCTCGTTGTCCAGCCAGTCGCGCAGCACCGCCACGCGCCGGCGGCCGGGCGGATCCTCCTGCAGCCATTCGCGCGTCAAACGGCCCGCACCCAGCGGCATCGACAGTGCGACATCGGGTTCTTCGTCGATGCCGCCCGAGAGCTCGAGCGAGCCGCCACCGATATCGAGGTTGATGATGCGGCCCGCGCTCCAGCCGTACCAGCGGCGCACCGCCAGGAAGGTGAGACGCGATTCGTCGACCCCGGACAGGACCTGCAGCTGGACGCCGGTCTCGGCCCGCACCCGCGCCAGCACCGCCTCGGAGTTGGTGGCATCCCGGACCGCAGATGTGGCGAACGCCATAAACTCCGCGCACCCCGAGCTGGTGGCGATCTTGGCGAACTCGTCGACGGTCGCGACGAGGCTGTCTGCGCCCTTGCGGGTCAATTTGCCGGTGTCGTCGATCGCCTCGGCAAGGCGCAGTGAGGCCTTGGTCGAACTCATCGGGGTGGGGTGCCCGCCACGGCGCGCGTCGACCACCAATAGATGAACGGTGTTACTGCCCACGTCGAGGACGCCCAATCGCACGGAAACCACGGTAACGGGTCTACGGTTGCGTGCTGTGACCGCATCGCAGATCAGTCCCGGCGAGCCTTCGAAGCCCGGTTCCCACGAGGTGGGACTGGACTTTGCCCGCGAGTGGGTGGAGTTCTTCGACCCCGACAATCCGGAGCATCTGATCGCCGCGGACATGACGTGGCTGCTGTCGAAATGGACCTGCGTCTTCGGGACACCGGCGTGCCAGGGCACCGTCGAGGGCCGGCCCGACGACGGCTGCTGCAGCCACGGCGCCTTCATGGCCGATGACGACGACGTCGCGCAGCTCGAGGAGTCGGTGAAGCTGCTGACCGACGAGGACTGGCAGTTCCGGGAGAAGGGCCTGGGCCGCAAGGGCTACCTCGAGATGGACGAGTACGACGACAAGCCCAACCTGCGGACCCGCAAGTACAAGGGCGCGTGCATCTTCCTGAACCGGCCCGGTTTCGCCGGCGGCATCGGCTGCGCCCTGCACAGCAAGGCCCTCAAGCTCGGCGTCGAGCCGCTGACCATGAAGCCCGAGGTCTGCTGGCAGCTGCCGATCCGGCGCACGCAGGACTGGGTGACGCGGCCGGACGGCACCGAGATCCTGCGGACCGTCGTCACCGAATACGACCGGCGCGGCTGGGGCGAGGGCGGCCACGATCTGGTCTGGTACTGCACCGGCGACCCCGCCGCCCACGTCGGCGCCCGGCCCGTGTGGGAGTCCTACGGGCCCGAACTGACCGAACTGCTCGGCGCGAAGGTGTACGCCGAGCTGGCGGCGCTGTGCAAGCGCCGGGCCGGGCTCGGGCTCATCGCCGTGCACCCGGCCACCGCGGCGGCAGACAAGTAACCGCGAGGACTTGCGCCGGGAGCTAGCCCTCGAGCTTGTAACCCAGCCCGCGAACGGTGACGAGGTGCACCGGGTTGGCCGGGTCGGCCTCGATCTTGGACCGCAGCCGCTTGACGTGGACGTCGAGGGTCTTGGTGTCGCCGACGTAGTCGGCGCCCCAGACCCGGTCGATCAACTGGCCGCGCGTCAGCACCCGCCCGCTGTTGCGCATCAGGTACTCGAGCAGGTCGAACTCCTTGAGCGGCAGCGTGATGGCGTCGCCGTTGACGGACACGATGTGCCGCTCGACGTCCATGCGGACCGGCCCGGCCTCCAGCACGCCGTCGGCGCCGACGGTGTCGTCGGACTCACCACCGCGGCGCAGAACGGCGCGGATGCGGGCGATGAGCTCGCGGGCCGAGTACGGCTTGGTGACGTAGTCGTCGGCGCCGAGTTCCAGGCCGACGACCTTGTCGATCTCACTGTCCCGCGCGGTCACCATGATGACCGGCACGCCGGACCGCGAGCGCAGCTGCTTACAGACGTCGGTGCCGCTCATACCGGGCAGCATCAGGTCCAGGAGCACGATGTCGGCCCCGGCCCGGTCGAACTCGGCCAACGCCGACGGACCATCGGTCACGACGGTGGCCTCGAAACCTTCCTTGCGCAACAGGAACGCCAAGGGATCGGCCAGGGACTCCTCGTCCTCCACGATCAGCACACTGGTCATTGGTTCGGTCGCCCTCCTTGTGATGGCAATGAGTGGTCGTCTCCCTCGTCGACATCCACGTCGTCCGAGTCGAGATAGGCCGGAATCGACAAGGTGAATGTCGACCCGGTTCCCGGCTGACTCCACAGCCGGATGGTTCCGTTGTGGTTGGCCGCAACGTGTTTGACGATGGCCAGCCCCAGCCCGGTGCCGCCGGTGGCCCGGGACCGCGCCTTGTCGACGCGGAAGAATCGCTCGAAAACCCGCTCCTGATCGGCCTTTTCGATACCGATGCCACGGTCGGTCACCGCGATCTCGACATTGTCGCCGTAGCGGCGCCGGCTGATCGATACCTGGGAACCCTTGGGCGAGTAGGAGATTGCGTTGGACACCAGGTTCGCGAGCGCCGTCGCCAGCAGGGTCTCACTGCCCAGCACCTGGTAACCGCGGGGCGCGTCGGTGGTGATCGCGATATCGGCGTTGTCGGCGGCCACCTTGTGCCGGGAAACCACCTCGGCGACAACGGAATCCACGTCGACCGCGTCGAGGTGCGGCAGCGGCTCGGCGCCCTGCAAGCGGGACAGCTCGATCAGTTCACCGACCATGTTGGCCAGCCGGTTGGACTCGGTGACGATCTTCTCGGCGAACCGGTTGACCATGTCCTGGTCCTCCGACGACGCCAGCAGCGCCTCGGCCAGCAGGCCCATGGCACCGACCGGCGTCTTGAGCTCATGACTGACATTGGCGACGAAGTCGCGGCGACTGGCCTCCATGCGGGCCTGTTCGGACTGATCGTTGACGTAGACCACCGCGAAGCGGCCGTCCTCTTCCGTCAGCTGCCGCGCCAGACCCCGCACTGCCAGCCGGGACCGGCCGGGGTTGGCCCGTTTGGCCGGCGACAGGTCGAACTCGACGTCCTCGCCGGTCGCGAGGGTCCGCTGCGCGGCCTCCCACGCCCGGTCGTCCAGCAGCCGGTCCCGCACCAGACCGAGGTCCTTGGCCAGGCCGTTGGTGTAGACCACGTCGCGGTAGGTGTCGACGACCGCCATGCCCAGTGGGGACATGGACACGATGTGCGCGAACATCTCGGACACCGTGAGGCCGGACTGCTCGGCGGCGCGGCGCTCGCGGCGCTCGTTCAGCCGCGGCACCCACCGCATGCCGATCGCGATGCCCAGGGCCAACGCGAGCAGCGCCGTGGCGGCCACCAGAGGCAGCGCGTACGACAAGCTCACGGGCAAATCGTACGCATCAGATGAACGCCATCCCAGCAGCGAGCGGCCGGATCGGTACAAGTCACACGTACAAATCCAGGTGTTTCACTGGTGTTAACCGCTGTTCACCAGCTGTTCGCGGCGTCAGTGCTGTTTGGCGCCCTGCGCGGCGACCGCGGCGGCTCCCGCGGCGGCTGCCTCGGGGTCCAGGTATTCGCCACCGGGCACCGTCGGCTTCAGATTTTCGTCCAGTTCGTACCGCAGCGGGATGCCCGTCGGGATGTTCAGGCCGGTGATCTCGTCGTCGGACATGCCGTCCAGGTACTTCACCAGCGCGCGCAGCGAGTTGCCGTGTGCCGCGATCAGCACGGTCTTGCCGGCCTTGAGGTCGGCCGCGATGGTCTGCTCGAAGTAGGGCACGAACCGCTTGACGACGTCGGCGAGGCATTCGGTCAGCGGCGCGTCGATGCCGGCGTACCGCGGGTCGCCGTCCTGGCTGTAGGTGCTGCCCTTCTCGATCGGGGGCGGCGGGGTGTCGTAGCTGCGGCGCCACGACATGAACTGGTCCTGGCCGTACTTGGCCAGCGTCTCGGCCTTGTCGAGGCCCTGCAGCGCGCCGTAGTGCCGCTCGTTGAGGCGCCAGTCGCGGTGCACGGGAATCCAGTGCCGGTCGGCGGCGTCCAAAGCCAGGTTGGCGGTGGTGATCGCGCGGCGCAGCAGCGACGTGTACAGCACGTCCGGCAGCACACCCTGCTCGACCAGCAGCTTTCCGCCCCGGACGGCCTCGGCCCGGCCCTTGTCGGTGAGGTCGACGTCGACCCACCCGGTGAACAGGTTCTTCTCGTTCCACTGGCTCTCGCCGTGACGCAGCAGGATCAAGGTCGGCATGGCCTGCATCTTCTCACGTGCGGGTCTTTGGCTCTCCTCGCACCCGGGAGCCAGCGCTGAGGCGCGCTGACACTGCGGCGGCCGCGGAAAACCCGAGGGAGCCGAGCCCTCGACGCAGCCTCAACGAGTACGACGCGCGACTGCGGGCTCTGTCTCCGCAGCAGCCCTACTCCGGCCGCAGGTGCTCGAACGCCTTGAGGTTCTTCAGCGACTCCCCGCGGGACAGGCGCCACTTCCACTCTTTCTCGATCGACGAGCGGAACCCCAGCTCGAGCAGGGTGTTGAAGTCGAAGTCGACGGCCTCGATGACCTGGCCCATCAGCCGGTCGATCTCGTCTGGGGTCACCGCATGCAGCGCCATCCGGCCCACCAGATAGATGTCGCCGATGTTGTCCAGCGTGTAGGCCATGCCGTACAGCCGCCGATTGCGGCGCAGCAGGTACTTGTAGACGCCCTCGAAGTTCTCGTCGGGCTTGCGGCAGACGAATGCCTCCAGGCGCACGCCGTGCTCGCCCACGCTGAGCAGCGTGTTGGTGGTCAGCCGGCGCTCACCGGGCAGCGCCACGACGATGCCGGGCCGGCCGTGCACTCCCCCGTCATGGTGCGAGAAGTCGAGTTCGTGTGCGCGCAGGGTCTCTTCGATCAACTGCGTGACCGTGGCGGCAGTCGTCATGCGCGCACGCCCCGACGGATCAGGAACCGGCGGCTGCGGCGGGCCGCGGAATCACGCCGGGGACGACGGCCGCGGTAGTCGGCGATCGCCCGCGTGTAACCGGCCAGCAGCGCGTCCACGGTGTGGGCCCACGAGAACGTCGCAGCGTGCTGTAAAGCGCCGTCGCGCAGGGATTCCGGACCCATTTCCAGCGTCCGCCCGATGGCGTTGGCCCAGTCGACCGGATCGTGGCCTTGCACCAGCACGCCGCTCACGCCGTCGCGCACCGCGACAGGCAGCCCGCCGACAGCGGCGGCGACCACCGGCGTCCCGCAGGCCTGCGCCTCGACCGCGACCAGGCCGAACGACTCCGAATAGCTCGGCACCGCAACGAGATCCGCGGCACGGTAGACATTGACCAGCTGGTCACGGGACTGCGGCGGCAGGAATGTCACACGGTCGGTGATACCCAGCTCGTCGGCGAGGGAAACCAGGCCGTCGGGTACGGCCAGGCCACTGCCCGACGGACCGCCGGCGACCACGACGCGCACGTCGGGCAGCTTGGCCGCCGCGCGCAACAGCACGTCGGGGGCCTTCAGCGGCTGGATGCGGCCGACGAAGGCGACCACCTGTTCGTGGGGCGAAAGCCCCAGTGCCGCACGGGCTTCGGCCTTGTCGCCGGGCGTGAAGGTCGTCAGGTCGACACCCGGGTAGGCCACGTCGATGCGGGCCGGGTCCGCGTGGTGCAGCGAAACCAGTTGCTGCGCTTCGTCTTCGGTGTTGACGATGAGCCGGTCGGCGGCGTCGACCACCTGCTGCTCACCGACCGCGCGCAGCGCCGGCTCCGGGGTATCGCCTTCCGCCAGCGACAGGTTCTTCACCGCGGCCCACGTGTGCGCGGTGTGCACCAGAGGCACGGCCCAGCGGTCCGAGGCCAGCCAGCCCACCTGCCCCGACAGCCAGTAGTGCGAATGCACGATGTCGTAGTAGCCCGGCTCATGGTTGGCCTCGACGCGCAGCACGCCCGCCGTGAAGGCGCACAGCTGCGTCGGCAGGTCGTACTTGTCCAGGCCCTCGAACGGGCCGGCGACGATGTTGCGTACCAGGACGCCGGGGGCCACCCGGACGACCGGGGCGTCGGTCGACGACGTGGCGCGGGTGAAGATTTCCACCTCGACGCCGCGACGGGCCAACTCGAGGGCGCTTTGCAGGACGTAGACGTTCATGCCGCCGGCATCGCCGGTGCCCGGTTGGGCCAGCGGCGAGGTATGGACCGACAGGACGGCGACACGCACGCCCTCCATCCTTACACCGTCGCTTCGGGCGCCCGCCGTCCGGTGGTCCGAGCTGGGCATTTTGGGGACGCTCGCGGGAAGTACCCCAGGCCGGGACGGTGGGGCACCTAGAGCATGTTGGTGGCGGTGCGGCGGGCGACGGCCATGACGGTGATCATGGGGTTCACGCCGGAACAGGTCGGCATGGCGCTGGCGTCGGCGATCCACACGCCGGGGGTGTCGTGCAGCTCGCCGGACGGCTTGGCGACCGACGTCTGCGGGTCGGTGCCCATCCGCGCGCTGCTCATCTGGTGGGCGCTGAACACCGGGGTGCCGCCGGGTCCGATCGGCAGCTGGTTGACCTTCGCGATGAACGCCTCCAGGTCCTCGCCGCGCTGCCACGGCGCGAACGGCTGGCCCGCCGCGTAAATCTGCTGCGCGCCCGCGGCGGCGTGCATCCGGATGGACGTCTCGATGCCCTCCCGGAAATGGCGGCGGTCGAGTTCGTCGGTGAACGGGTACCAGTGCACCGCCTCCCCGTCGGCGTCGATGGTGACGCTGCCGTCGCCGCGGTCCTTGACCAGGACGACCCAGTCGGCGCGGTTCTGGTACTGCCGGGCGAGTTCCTTGTGCTGTGCGCCCGACAGCCACGGGACGGTAGCGGTGAACAGCCCGGGCAGGTGCTGCACGCATTCGATGAGGTAGCCGTGGCCGTCGTGGGCCTCGGCGAACTCGTTCATCACGCCGGCCATGGCGGGGCCAGACCAAGGGTCCTGGCGGTCGTCGTAGATGCCGCTGACCAGGGTCGCCGGGTGCAACCGCAGGCCGGTGCCGACGGCGGGGCCGCCGATGCCCGAACGCAGCAGCAGCGCCGGGGTCTCCAGACTGCCCGCGGCCGCGACCACCTGCGGGGCGTTGATCAGCACGCGGTGCGCGGCGCCGGTCGCCGGGTCGGTGTACGTCGCCTCGACGCCCGCGGCCACCCCGTCGCGCGTGACGATCCGGTGAGCCCGGGTGTCGGGCAGCACCTGGGCGCCGGCGTCGGAGGCGTCCTGCAGGAACGTCTTCATGGTGCCCTGCTTGGCCCCTGTCTGATCGCCCATGCCGCTGTAGCCGACCAGTGCCGGGTCGAAGCGTTCCGGGTCGATGTTGAGCTGCGCGACGCCGTACGAATAGTCCAGTGCCGCGGCGCCTTCCGACAGGCGTTGGTGCGGTTCGTTCTGGACGGCGACCTTGTCGCAGCAGCCGATGCGCTCGAACACCGCGGCCAGGTGCTCGTCGAACGACGGGCCGGTGACGTCGGTCAGCCCGTACTCCTCGGCCCAGGTCTTGCGGACCGTGGCCGGCGTCAGCAGCGAGTTGGACCAGTTGACGGTGCTGCCGCCGCCGACCGTCGACCCGGCGGCGATCGAGACCATGCCGTCGGCGCTCGGGAAGAAGCCGCCGCGCAGGAACAGGTTGTGATAGGCGACGGGCTCGAGCTGCACGAAGTCCGATTCGTTGCGGTAGCCGCCGGCTTCCAGGACGATGACGCGCTTGCCCGCTGCGGCCAGGACCGCAGCGGCAACGCCCCCGCCCGACCCGGATCCGACGATGACGACGTCCGCGTCGAGCGTCGTATCCGCCGACGGGGTGATGACCGACAGCGTCTTCGGCGTCTGCGGCGGCTGTTGCGCCGGGCCGGGGTACCCCATGCCCGCCCACAGCGGGTTTCCGTTCTCGCCGCCGGGCAGGCTGTAGGAGAACAGCACCGACAGCGTGTACAGGGCCGTCATGGCCGCGGTGGTCTCGGGCGAGATGCGCGACAGGTTGCCGACGATGACCTCGCGCACATTCAGCGGCTGGTTGTTGAGGCCGACCAGCTCGGCGGTGTCCAGCAGCTGCTGTAGCCCGGCGAACTGCTCGGCGGGCAGCTTGGTCGTCAGGTACTGCTCGAGCACGGCGTCGGTGCCCAGGTCACTGCCTTTGGCGGCGAAGAATCCGGTGGGGTCGTCGTCGCGCGGCACCGCGGCGACGTAGGTGTCGACGATGGACTTCAGGGTCGCGCGCTGTTTGGTGGTGAATGCGTTGGCCATGGGAGTTGCTTTCGAAAGTCGTTGGGGATAGGGAAGTTTCAGGGCAGCTGCAGGGACTTGGTCTCGAGGAATTCCTCCAGGCCCCACTTGCCGAATTCGCGCCCGTTCCCGGACTGGCCGTAGCCGCCGAACGGGGCATGGATGTTGAAGGCGCCGTCGTTGATCTGCACCTGGCCGGACCGCAGCCGGCGGGCCACGGCGATCGCGCGCTCCCGGTCCGCCGAGTACACGCCGGCGTTGAGCCCGTAGATGCTGTCGTTGGCGAGGCGGACGGCTTCGTCCTCGTCGTCGTAGGCCTGGATGACGAGGACGGGCCCGAAGATCTCCTCGCGCACGATGGCCATGTCGGGTGTGCAGTCCGAGAACACCGTCGGCCGGACGTAGAAACCGCAGTCGAGGCCGTCGGGTGGGGTCGGGCCGCCGGCCACCAGGCGCGCACCTTCGGCGATGCCCTTCTCGATGTAGCCGACGACGCGGTCGCGCTGTACCGCGGACACCAGCGGGCCCAGTTCGGTGGCCGGGTCGAAGGGATCGCCGACGCGCAGCGCCTCGGTGCCGGCGCGCGCAATCGCTTCCACCTCAGCGACTTTCGCGCGCGGGACGATCATGCGGGTCAGCGCGATGCACGTCTGACCGGAGTTGAGGAAGCACCGGGTCAACCCTTCCCGTACGGCCTCGACGAGGTCGGCGTCGTCGAGCACCACCAGCGCGGACTTGCCGCCGAGTTCCAGGCCGACGCGCTTGACGGTCTGTGCGGCCACCGCGCCGATGCGGCGGCCCGCGGCCGTCGACCCCGTCAGCGACACCATGTCCACCTGCTCGTGCGCGACGAGCGTCTCGCCGACCCCCGGGCCGGTGCCGGTGACCAGGTTGAAGACGCCCGGCGGCAGGCCGATCGCATCGAACACCTCGGCCAGCACGTAGGCGTTGAGCGGCGCCACCTCGCTGGGCTTGAGCACGACGGTGCAGCCCGCAGCCAGCGCCGGCGCCACCTTGGCGGCGATCTGGTGCAGCGGGTAGTTCCACGGCGTGATCGCGACGACGACGCCGATCGGCTCACGGACCACCAGCGAGTTGTAGACCTGCTCCTCGAACGGAAAGCTCAGTGCCACATCGGCGATCGACACGAACGACTGCACCGGCAACCCCGCCTGGATCACGTTGCTATACGCGAACGGCATGCCGACCTCTTGGCTGATCAGCGTGGCGATCTCGGTCTGCCGACGCTGCAGTTCCTCGGCCGCCAGCTTGAGGTACCCGGCGCGCTCGGCGACCGACGTCGCCGCCCACCCGGGAAACGCGGCGCGCGCCGCGGCCACTGCCGCGTCGGCATCGTCGGCGTCGCCCAGCGGGATGGTCGCGATGACGTCCTCGGTGGCAGCGTTGACGACCTCGAATCGCTCGGTGCCGATCGACGGCTGCCACCGGCCGTCGATGTAGTGCGAGTCGTGTTCGATCATCGGGTTGCTCCTGTCAGGGATCGTCAAAGATTTGTCACTGCGACCTATGCCATTGCCAGGGTGCGATGTGATGCCCGCCATATTCTTGGTCTGGCGGGACAACGAATCGCGCGACGTTGTTCGCGCGGACAAATGAGGAGCGAATGCATGCGGACCGATCCGGCCGTGACGGACTGGCTGGCGCAGTTCGCCGAGGCGTCGGAGCACCGGGAGACGCTCGACCACCTGGTCACCGTCGTCGATGACGAGATCACCGAGGCGTTGCCGATGTTCACGGACCCGACGCTGCGCCGCGATCTCGATGCGAGCACCCGCTCGAACTGGAAGGGTTTCCTCGCCGTCGTGACGCGCGACATCGTCGACGTGCGACCGGCACCCGAGATTTACGATCTGGCGCGGACCCTCGCCCGCCGCGGTTACGAACTGCCGGTGCTGCTGGCGGTCTACCGCATCGGGCAGCGGTCCGCGTGGCAGTTCATCACCGAGACGCGGGTCGCCGCCATCGGTGACCCGGAGCTGCGCGCGGCGGTGCTGATGCAGCTCTGGCCGCGGCTGGCGGGCTGGCTGGACACCATGGTCGAGGCGCTCATCGTCACCTTTTCCGACGAACGCGACCAGTGGCAGCGGGGCGCGCGGGCCCGGCGCGCCGAAACCGTCCGGACCATCCTCGCGGGCCAGGCCGTCGACATCGACGACGCCACCACCGCGCTGTCGTATCCACTTCGCCAGCGGCACACCGCATTTGCGGTGTGGGTCGACGAGCCGGTGGCCGACGCCGACGTGCAACGGCTACTCGACGCCACCCCGGTCACCGTCAGCGCGGCCCTCGGTGCCGGCCGGCCGCTGACGATAACCAGCGGAGCCCGTACCGTGTGGTGCTGGTCGGCCACCGCCGGACCGTCGAAACCCCTGCCCGACAACGATATTGCCGCACTGCCCGAGTTCGTCCACGTCGCGCTCGGCACGTGCCATCCGGGTGTCGACGGATTCCGCCGCAGCCATGCCGAAGCGCTCGCCGCCCAGGCGGTGGCGCACCGCCGCGGCGCCGGCGCAGTTCGTTATGACGACGTCGAATTGGCTTGCCTGGCAGCGGGTATCGCGGGCGAAGACGGCATGGCCACATTGGTGCGACGGGAACTGGGCGCGCTCGCGGCGGCCGACGACGGGGCGGCACGCCTGCGAGACACGCTCCGGCTCTATCTGGAGCACGCGGGTGACGCCCGGGCCGTCGGCGAAATCCTGAACCTGCACCCGAATACCGTCCGCTACCGCGTCCGGCAAGCCGAAGGGCTGCTCGGGCACTCCGTCGACCACCGCCGCGTCTACCTCGAACTGGCGCTGCACATCGTCAGCGCCTTCGGCGCTGTTTAGGCCGCGCGACGATCAAGCGGCGAGGAACGAGCCGCGATGAGGAGTGCGGCAAATCGGATCAGGCGGCGCGCAGGGCGCGGCGCATGGCGCCGATCGGGTCGGCATACAGCCCGCCGAGGGACACCACTCCGGCGCCGGCCTCCTGCACGCGGTTGCCGAACGTGGTGACGCGAATGTCCCTGACGCCCAACACCGTTCGCTCCGCGAACGCCTGCTCGACGAGCGGCAGACCCTCGGGGTACTCGGAGAAGGCCTGGCCGCCGACGACCAGATCATCGGGGTTCAGCAGGTCGCGCAGCAGCGCCACCGCACCACCGAGCACGCGGGCCCGTTCGGCCAGCAGTTCGACGGCCGCGGCGTTGCCGGACCGCGCGGCGCGCAGCACCGCGGCGATGGTCGACGACGGTCCGTCCGCCGGCACGATCCGCTGCTTGCGGGCGGCGGCCAGCACGGCCTCGTCGCTCACGGTGGACTCGAGCCGGCCGCTGCCGCCGAGCAGTTCCGACTGCGCCGGCAGGCCCGAGATGGTGCCGGGGCCGCTGGCCGGCGAGTGCACCTTGCCGCCGATCGACAGCGCGTAGCCGACGGTCTCGCGGGCGTACACGTACAGGCTGGTCATGGATTCAGACGAGGCCTCGGCGCCGATCTTGCCGCGGCGCGCGCCCAGCAGCAGTTCGGCGCCGGCCATCGCATCGACGTGCGACGCCAGCGACACCGGCAGACCCAGGGTCTGGGCCAGCACCGGGCCGACGGGCGCGTCGACCCAGCCGAGGCGCGGATGGTCGACGTGACCGGTGGCGCTGTCCACCACACCACCGGCGGCGACGCCGACCCACAGCGGGCGGCGCCGGTGCCAGCGGCTCAGGTAACGCTGCGCGCTGCCGGCCAGCGATGCCAGCGCGGCGTTCTGGTCGCCGCGCGGCGTGGGCGTCTCGACCACGTCGAGGGTGCGGCCGAACAGGTCGGTCGCGACGATCGCGGTGGTGCGGGCGCCGACGTGCAGGCCCAGGGTGAGGAACGGTTCGTGGTTGACCTCGACCGGGATGCGCGGGCGGCCGATGGCGCCGGCGACGGCCAGGTCGGCCCGCTCACGCAGCATCCCGGCGTCCAACAGGGCCGTGACCTGGCGGTTCACCGTGGCAATGCTCAGGCCGGTGGCCTGCGCGATCACGTCCCGGGCGATGGGGCCGCGCAGCCGGGCCGCGCTGAAGACCGAGCCGGCGGCGGCGTCGGCGACGCGGAGCGACGGGGCGACGATGTGGTGCCGGGCCAGGAGGGTGCGCTTGGCGTGTGCGGCAGAGCGGACGCCGGAGGGGGCAGAAACGGTGGAGACGGAAGCAGGCATTTGGGTGTCCTAGGGAAGAAGTCGGGCTGGTGGATCCTGGGGCCACACCTGCCGACAGCTAGGACGAAGATATCCGTGTCGTGAGTCAGGCGCAGCGCGAAGCGCGACAACAACAACACGAACGCCGCACAGCGACGCCGGATGCCTGACTGATGATCACGGAAGGAACTTAGCACGCCCACTAAGGTCGGTCATATGCCAGCTGACGAACGCTCCGTACGCGTCGCGGTGGTCACCGGCGCCAGTTCCGGAATCGGCGCCGCCACCGCGAAAACCCTTGCCGCCCTTGGTTTTCATGTCGTCTGTGCGGCCCGCCGCGCGGACCGGATCACCACCCTCGCAGCCGAGATCGGCGGCACCGCGGTTGTGACGGACGTCACCGACCAGGAGTCGGTGGACGCGCTTGCGGCCCAGGTCAGAGGCCTGGGACCGGTACACGTCCTGGTCAACAACGCCGGCGGCGCCAAGGGTCTGGCGCCTGTCGCGGAGGCCGATCTGGAGCACTGGGACTGGATGTGGCGGACCAACGTGCTGGGCACCCTGCGGGTGACGCGCGCGCTGCTGCCCGCGCTGATCGATTCGGGTGACGGACTGGTCGTCACCGTCACGTCCATCGCGGCACTGGAGACGTACGACAACGGCGCCGGGTACATCGCCGCCAAGCACGGCCAGGGCGCGCTGCACCGCACGCTGCGCGGCGAATTGCTGGGAAAACCGGTGCGGCTCACCGAGATTGCGCCCGGCGCCGTCGAGACGGAGTTCTCGCTGGTGCGGTTCGACGGTGACGCCGAACGCGCGGACGCGGTGTATCAGGGCATCACGCCACTGGTCGCCGAGGACGTCGCGGAGGTCATCGGTTTCGTGGCGTCACGGCCGCCGCACGTCGATCTGGACCAGATCGTCATGCGGCCGCGCGACCAGGCGCCCTACAGCCGCTTCAGCCGCCGGCCGCAGTAGTCGTCGTCGGGGCCGGCAGGCTCGAAGTCGAAGTCGAAGTCGACGTCGCTGTCGAGGTCGTCGTCGAGGTGGACGACGACGTCGACGGGGCGGTCGACGACGTAGTGGCCGGGCCCGTCGGCGGCGGTGTCGTCGTGGTCGTCGGCGTACCCGAATACGTCGGTGCGTCGGTCGGGGTGGCCGGCGCACTCTGCGGGATGGACGTCTCCGGCGGTGCGGCATTGGCCGGCGGCAACGCGGACATCGACACCCAGGTGGCCCAGTCGACGGCCCAGTCCCAGATGTCGCCGTCGGCGTAGGACAGCTGGATCGACGTGCCCGTCACCTCGACCGGGTCGCCGTAGATGGCGGTCTGGAAGTACTGCTGCGCGTTGTCGGTCGACAGGTTGATACAGCCGTTGGTGACGTTGGTGTTGCCCTGCGCGCCCGAGCTGGCCGGGTTGGCGTGGATGAACTCACCGTTGTTGGAGATCCGCACGGCCCAGCGTTCGTGGACGTTCGAGTAGCCGGCGGCCGGGTTGGACATCCAGAAGTCCGCGTACTTCTCGGTGACGACGTGGATGCCGCTGCGCGTCACGTTGCGCGGCTTGTCGGCCTCGCCGTAGCTACACGGGAAGTCGAACAGCACGCCGCCGTCGGTGATCACCTGGATGCGGTGGCTGGTCGCGTCGGCCTTGACCACCTGGCGCCGGCCGATGCTGATCTCCAGCGTGCTGTCCTGCGCGCCGTAGGCGTCGTCGCCGAACGGGACGCCGTACAACTTCGCCGAGACGCTGACCTTGGTGCCGGGCGGGTAGTACTCGCGCGGCCGCCAGTGCATGCGCGCGCCCTCACGCTCGTCGGGCAGCCAGGCCCAACTGCCCTCGACCGGCGGGTCGGTGACGACCTTGACGTTGCGCTCGACCGAGGCCTTGTCGCTGATCGAAGAGTCGAACTGCAGGATGATCGGCGCCGCCACGCCGACGGTCTGCCCGTCGGCGAGCTGGAACTGGCCGTTGACCTGCTTGGTCGGGTTGACGGTCGTGAACGTCGCGGACACCGGCACGGACTTGCCGTCCCGGCCGACGACGGAACCGGTGAACGTGTACGTCGCGCCGAAGCCGAGCGGCTCGGCGGCGTTGAACGACGTGCGGTCCTTGTTGAACACCGCCGCGACGACCTTGCCGTCGCCGTTGGTCAGCGTCAGCTTCTGGAACCAGCCGTCGGTGACATCGACACCGACGCTGCTGGTCGGCACCACATCGGTGGCGCCGTTGGCGGGCCGGTAGGTGATGACGGGCGCCGCGGTCTCTTTGGCAGGGGCCGAAGAACCAGATCCGTTCGATTTGTCGGAGCACGCGGCGAGCACGCCGGAAGTGCCGACGGCAATCGCGGTCAGCATCTGTCGCCGGTTCACACTCACAGGTTCGAATTTACCTACAGCGAACAGCCGATTAAGCACGGTTCCGGTGTGAGATCTATCCCGAAAGCGGCCTTGACGCCGTCCCGAACCGTCCTGGCCAGCGCTAATACGTCGGCGCTGCCAGCAAAGCCCCGGTTGGTCAGGGCCAGCGCGTGCTTGGTCGAGAGCCGGGCCGGAGCGTCGTCACCCGGGTATCCCTTGCCGAAACCGGCCTGTTCCACGAGCCAGCCGGCCGCCAGCTTGACCCCGTTCGGCGCCGGGTAATTGGGCACGGGACCGTCGGTGGCGGCCTGGATGCGTTCGAAAACGTCCTGCGCGACGACCGGGTTGGTGAAGAAGGAGCCGGCGCTCCAGGTGTCGTGGTCGGCGGCGTCGGACACCATGCCCTTGCCGCGCCGCAACGCCAGCACCGCCTCGCGGACCTTGACCGCATCGACCCGGGCACCCGGCTCGGCGCCCAGGCGGATCGCCAGTTCGCCGTACCGCAGCGGGGCGCTGAGACCGTCCGGGGTCAGGGTGAACTCCACCTCCAGCACGACGGCGTGGTCGGAGTTCTTCAGCACGCTGTGCCGGTAGCCGAAATCCAGCGTCTCGGGGCTCACCCAGCTGTCGGTCCCCGTTTCGCGGTCGAACAGCCGGACCCGGGTGATGACGTCGGCCACCTCGGCCCCGTAGGCGCCGACGTTCTGGACCGGTGTCGCCCCGGCCGAGCCCGGGATGCCGGACAGACATTCCAGGCCGCCGAGCCCGTGTGCCAGCGAGGCCACGACGACGTCGTCCCACAGCGCGCCGGCCTCGGCGCGCACCACGTTGCCGTCGACGGTGATCTCGGTGTTCGCCAGCAGCACCACCGTCAAATCGCGCAGATCGTCGGCCACCAGCACATTCGACCCGCCCGCCAGCACCAGCACCGGGCCCGGGTGATCCCGCAGCGCGGTGAGCGCCCCGACCACCTTGGCGGTGGTATCGCAGGTGATCAGGCGGGCTGCCACCGGTCCGACGCGGAACGAGGTCAGGGGTGCCAGCGGCACGTCGTAGTCGACCGCCGCGCCCCCGATATCCGAACTGACCACGGCCGCTAACGGTAGCGTGGCCGATTATGGCCCGCTCTTTCGACATGGTTGCCGAATACCTCGGCACCGTGGCGCAGGTGCACACCGCCTTCTGCAACAAGGACTACTGGCTGGACCGGCTGGCGGAGGGCAGCGCCGACGTCTCGGCCCTCGACTCGTTCGCCGAGGACGGCCGGGGCGGCACGGACATCACCACGACGCAGACCATGCGCGCGGCCGGCCTGCCCAGCATCGTCACGCAGTTCCACTTCGGTGACCTCAGCCTGGTGCGCGAGGAGCACTGGGGCCCGCTGACCGACGGCCGGGCCATCGGGACGGTGCGCAGCCGCGTCCCCGGCGCGCCGGCGACCATCACCGGCAAGGGTGTCCTGACGGCCGCCGGTGACGGTGCGCGACTGGACTTCTCGGCGAACGTCGAGGTCCGCATCCCGCTCGTCGGCGGCAAGCTCGAGTCGATGCTGGGCCAGCAGCTGCGGTATCTGATCGAGCTGGAGCAGAAATTCACCGACGACTGGATCGCCGCCCGCTGGTGAACCGCCCATAAACTCGGGCCATGAATTCGCCCGTGGGCCAGCCACGGAGTACACCTGTCGGCCAGCCGACCCGCGGCACAACGGGTTACAACCGCCTCCGCCGCAGCGACCGCTGGCTGGTCCACTCGCCACGGGTGCGGGCGCTGCTGCGCGCCGCGCCGGATCCCGTCGTCGTCGACCTCGGGTACGGCGCGCTTCCGGTGACGACCGTGGAACTGGCGTCGCGGCTGCGGACGGTCCGGTCCGACGTGCGGGTCGTCGGTCTGGAGATCCACCCGGAGCGGGTACGGCTGGCCCGTGAGTTGGCCGGCGACATCGTCGAATTCGGCCTCGGCGGCTTCGAATTGGCCGGGCACACACCGGTTTTGGTGCGCGCGTTCAACGTGCTGCGGCAGTACGACGTCGCCGACGTACCCGCCGCATGGGCGGAGATGACGGGGCGGCTGGCACCGGGCGGGCTGCTGGTCGACGGCACCTGCGACGAATTGGGACGACGCTGCTGCTGGGTCCTGCTCGACGCCGACGGACCGGTGAGCCTGACGTTGTCGTGCGACCCGTTCGCCATCGAACGGCCCTCCGATCTGGCCGAGCGCCTACCGAAAGTGCTTATCCACCACAATGTTCCGGGCCAGCCGATCCACGGCCTGCTGCAGGCCGCCGACCGCGCCTGGGCCACCTCGGCCGGGCACGGGGTGTTCGGTCCGCGCGTCCGGTGGCGCGCGATGCTCGACCTGCTGGTGGCCGAGGGCCTGCCGCTCGAGCCGCCGCGACGCCGGCTGCGTGACGGCGTGCTGACGGTGCCGTGGTCGGCCGTCGCGCCCACATCGTGACGACGAGCGCATAGGGTTCGCCGTATGCCGTCACCCCGCAGCCGACTGCAGTCGCCGGTCGTCCTGGCCTCGGCCGCGGCGGTGATCGTCGTCGCGCTGATCATCGCGGCCGTCATGAGCAAGCCGCGGCCCGCCCCCACACCGACCGAATCTCCTGCGACGTCGTCCCCGGCCGCGGCGGCGCCACCCCCGTGCCGGCTGGACACCGTCGTGACCGCGCTGACGCCGCGCCAGAAGCTGGCCCAGCTGCTGATGGTCGGGGTCAAGAACCTGGCCGACGCCCAGGCCGTCGTCCGGGAGCAGGAGGTCGGCGGCATCTTCATCACCAGCTGGACCGACTACTCGATGCTCGGCGCGCCCCTCGCCGCGCTGGCGCAGGAACCGCGGCCGCTGCCGCTGGCGGTCAGCGTCGACGAGGAGGGCGGCCGGGTGCAGCGGCTGAAAGGGCTCATCGGCAGCCAGCCGTCAGCGCGTGAGCTGGTTGCCACCGGCAAGACCCCGGAGCAGGTTCGGGACATCGCCCGACTGCGCGGCCAGGCGATGAAGGAACTCGGCATCACCATCGACTTCGCGCCCGTCGTCGACATCACGAACGCGGCCGACGGCACCGTCATCGGCGACCGGTCGTGGGGCAACACCGCCGACGGCGTCACCGCCTACGCCGGCGCGTACGCCGACGGCCTGCGCGACGCCGGCGTGCTGCCGGTGCTCAAGCACTTCCCCGGCCACGGCCATGCCTCCGGCGATTCACATCAGGGCGGCGTCGTCACGCCGCCGCTGGAGCAGCTCCAGACGCTGGACCTGGTCCCCTACCAAACCTTGACGACGCAGCTGCCCGTCGGCGTGATGGTCGGCCACATGCAGGTGCCGGGCCTCACCGACACCGACCCGGCCAGCCTGTCCAAGGCCGCGTACGACCTGCTGCGGACCGGCGATTACGGCGGACGCCCGTTCCAGGGCGCCGTCTTCACCGACGACCTGTCCAGCATGGGCGCCATCACGCAGCGCTACAGCGTGCCGGAGGCGGTGCTCAAGGCCCTGCAGGCCGGCGCCGACACCGCGTTGTGGATCACCACCAAAGAGGTGCCGGCCGTCCTCGACCGGCTGCAGCAGGCCGTCGACGCCGGTGAACTGCCGCGCGAGCGCGTCGACGACGCCGTGCGGCACATGGCGGTGACCAAGGATCCGTCGCTGGCCTGCACCCGCTGATTACGCTGGAGCGCATGCGCATCGCACTGGCCCAGCTCGGCGCGGGCACCGACCCCGAGGCCAACCTGGCACTGGTCGCCGATCACACGGCGCGCGCCGCCGACGCCGGAGCCGAACTGGTGCTGTTCCCCGAGGCGACGATGTGCCGGTTCGGTGTCCCGCTCGCGCCCGTGGCACAACCACTCGACGGCCCGTGGGCCGACGCGGTCCGGGACCTCGCCGAACGTGCCGGCGTCACCGTGGTGGCGGGCATGTTCTGCCCGACCGCCGACGGCCGCGTCACCAACACGCTGCTCGCCACCGGCCCGGGCGTTGACGCGCACTACCACAAAATCCACCTCTACGACGCCTTCGGCTTCGACGAATCACGCACTGTCGCAAGAGGTTTCGAGCCCATCGTGATCGACGTGCCGACCGCCGACGGCGCCGTGCCCGTCGGCCTCACGACGTGCTACGACGTCCGCTTCCCGGAGCTGCACCTGGAACTCGCCGAACGCGGAGCCAAGCTGCTGACCGTCCACGCCTCGTGGGGGTCGGGCCCGGGCAAGCTCGAGCAGTGGACGCTGCTGGCCCGCGCCCGGGCGCTCGACACCGGCTGTTTCGTCGCCGCCGTCGACCAGCCGTACCCCGGTGACGAACTCGCGAAGAAGGGCCCGACCGGCAGCGGCGGCAGTCTGGTGGCCTCCCCCACAGCGGACATCGTGGTGCAGGCCGGGCTCGAGCCGGAACTGCTGGTCACCGACGTCGACCTGGCCGCGGTCGAGCGCGCCCGCGAGACCATCGCCGTGCTGCGCAACCGCACCACGATTCCGCGTAAGGCACAATCGCAAGGGTGACTGACCCCTGGGCCCGCCCCACCAATGAGGACGCTGCACCATCCGCCGAGCCTGCGCAGCAGGCCCCGGAGGCCCCGGGTGCCCAGCCCACCGAGGTGCTGACGGCCGCCGCACAACCGGCACCGGCCGCCGATGTCCCGCCCGCCTACGGCGCCGATACTCCGGCCCCGCCCGCCTACGGCGGCGACGTCCCGCCGACCTCCTACCCGGCGCCCCAGCAGGTGCCCGCCACCGACCCGCCCAAGAAGCGCCGCGGTGTCATGGACCTGCTGCGCGACCCGATGTCGCTGATCCTGATCATCGTCATCGCGCTCGCGCTGTCGGCGGCCGGTGTGGTCGGCGGCGAGTTCTATGCCCGAAGCCGCGGCAACAGCGTCGTCTCGCAGTCCGTCCAGTGCGTCGTCCAGGACAAGGTCGACGTGCAGTTCGGCGCGACCCCGTTCCTGTGGCAGGTCGCCAACCAGCACTACGACCACATCACGGTGACCACGGCCGGCAACCAGCTGCGGTTCGCCAAGGGCATGAAGGCCCAGATCCAGATCGACGACGTCAAGCTCGAGAAGACCGCGAAGTCGGCCGGCACCATCGGGGCGCTCGACGCGACCGTCACCTGGTCGGCCGACGGCATCAAGCAGACCATCGCCGACACCGTCCCGGTGCTCGGTGGCCTGGTCTCCGACGTCACCACCGACCCGTCGTCGGGCACCATCGTGCTGGACGCGCCGATGACCCAGATCGTGGCCAAGCCGACGCTGTCGGACGGCACCATCTCGCTCAAGGTGGAGCAGCTGACGGGGCTCGGCTTCCTGCTGCCGCGCGAGTCGATTCAGCCGGCGCTGGACTTGTTCGCCTCGCAGCTGACGAAGGACTACCCGATGGGCATCAAGCCGGAAGCCCTGCAGGTGACCGGTACCGGTGTGACCGCGAAGTTCGGCACCAAGAACGCGACGATCCCGCTGGGCCAGCAGGACAGCTGCTTCTCCGGCCTCTGATCCCCCGCCGACCCCAGGGGATTTGTGCACGATTTTCCGCGGTCACCGCGGAAAATCGTGCACAAATCCCTAGTTGAGGCCGTCGAGGACGGCGCGGGTACCGGACAGGCCGAGCCGGGTGGCGCCGGCGTCCAGCAGGGCCACGGCGTCGGCGGCTTGCCGGATGCCGCCGCTGGCCTTGATACCCAGCGCCGGGACCGTCTGCGCCATGATCTCCACGGCCTGCACCGACGCACCGCCCGCCGGGTGGAATCCGGTGGAGGTCTTCACGAAATCGGCGCCGGCATCGGCGGCCGCGCGGCAGACGTCGGCCAGCGTCGGCGCACCCGCCATGGTCAGCAGCGCCGCGGACTCGACGATCACCTTCAGCACCGCCGTCGGGGCGGCCCCGCGGACCGCGGCGATGTCGGCGAACACCGCCGAGATGTCGCCCGCGATGGCGGCACCCACGTCGATCACCATGTCGACCTCGTCGGCACCGCGCCGGCCGTCGGATCCGACGACCGACAACGCCGCCTCGCGGGCCTTGATCTGCGAGTCATGCTTGCCCGACGGGAATCCCACGACGGTCGCGATCTTGACGCGCTCGGGCACTTCGACCGCACCGAGCATCGACGGCGACACACAGACCGCGCACACCCCCAGATCGGCGGCCTCCCAGCACAGGCTCGCCACGTCGGCGGCGGTCGCCTCGGGCTTGAGCAGCGTGTGGTCGACCAGTGCGGCGACCTGCTGGCGGGTCCAACTCATCAGAACGGCTCCTCTGTGCCACCGGGATTGCAACGTGCTCTCACCATCTGGTTGTCGTCGACCACCGGGCGCCACGGCTCGAGATTCCAGCTGGTCTTGCCGGGCGCGCCCGCCTCGGCGAAATACCAGTGGCACATGAACTGGGCGCGCATTCCCGGGGTGTCGGCGTCAGGTGCCAGGGTCAGGACCTCGGCCCAGGCCTCGTCGCCCGACTGCGTGGCGCCCAGGCCGGAGGCGCGCCGGCCGGCCGACGTCGGATAGACCCGCAGGCTCGTCGCACCGTCCCACTGCGTCCACCGGGTGTGGTCGACGTAGGGCGGCGACGGAACGGGTTGTGGAACGGGTTCGGTGGGATCAGCGGCGGACGGCGGAGCCAGCGTCAACGCCGCGGCGGCCAGGGCGCCGCACAGGATCGAACGCACCGATTACCGGGATTTCCCTTGGACCTCAAGGAGTTTGGGCTTCACATCGACGAGGTAGACACCTGTGGCGCAGGCGGCGATCGCCGCGCCCACCGGCGGGCCGATGATCCAGCCCAGGACGGCACCACCGCCCAGGATCGCCAGCCACACCGGCTTGGTCAGTTTGTCGACCGCCGTGTAGGCGTCCGGCCGCTGCATGGCGGCATGCACGAACGCATAGACGGTCGTGGCCAGCACCGCGATCTGCAATGCGAAAAGGACGTAACCCACCAGGCTTCCGAGGTACACGCCCTCAGCCTATGTGGGTTACGTCCCTGACGTCGAACCTGATTACTTCTGAGTGACCTTCTTGGCCGGAGCGGCCTTCTTGGCCGGAGCCTTGGCGGCAGCCTTGGCCGGGGCGGCCTTGGTCGCAGCAGCCTTGGCCGGGGCCTTCTTGGCGGCCGGCGCCTTCTTGGCCGGGGCAGCCTTCTTGGCCGGGGCCTCTTCCTTCTCGGGCAGCTCGACGCCGACCAGCTTGGCGGCGCGCTCACCGACGGCGCGGGTCTGGCTGGCGACGTTGCCCAGGGCGTCCTGGGTCAGCTCGGTGACCTGCTCGGTGTAGTTCTCGACGCGGCCACGGACGTCCTCGACGCGCTCGCGGACGCTCTCGATCGACGACTGGGTGCGCAGGCGCTCCAGCGCGGCCTCGCCACGCTCGACCAGCTTGTTGTAGGTGGCCTGGGCATTCTCGGCGTAGGTCTCGGCGGCCTTGCGCAGCTCTTCGGTGCTGAACTTCTCGCGCAGCTCTTCAACCTGGCCCGGCAGTTCTTCCTGCAGCTTGGTCAGGCGGGCGCGGCCCTCTTCGACACGCGCGTTGGCATCGGTGCGGGCCTCTTCGGCACGCTCACGCAGGCTCGCGACGATCTCGTTGACGGTGGCCAGGGCGAGGTCCGCGGCGCCGACGGCGGCGAACAGGGGGGCCTTCAAGTCTTCGATGGTGGGCTGGCTGGTCTCTTTGTTCTCTGCCATGGTCGTTGTTTCCTTTCTCGGGTACTGCGTTGGTCAGTTCGCTACTTGGTGAGTGTCAGTCGTCGTTGTCTGCTCCTCACTCGCGGCTTCCAATTCAGGCTGATCAGGAAGCGATTTGGACTCGGCATCGTTCTGCTGCCGGAAGGACGTGTAGATGTCGAGCAGCACCTGCTTCTGCCGCTCGGTGATCGAGAGGTCCGCGATGATGGCGTCGCGCACCTCGCCGGCAGCGCTGGGCTCCAGAATTCCGGCCCGCACGTAGAGCACTTCGGCCGAAACCCTGAGCGCCTTGGCGATCTGGTTCAGCACATCGGCCGACGGCTTGCGCAGGCCACGCTCGATCTGGCTCAGGTAGGGGTTGCTGACGCCCGCCTTCTCCGCGAGTTGGCGGACCGAGACCTGCGCAGCCTCCCGCTGGGTGCGGATGAAGCTGCCGATGTCCTGGGCTGCATTCGACATGACGGCGGCGATATCTGCATCCTGCGCCATGTCGTACCCCTGTCTTCGTCGACCGCTTTTGGTTGGCGGTCCGTACCAAAACAACGGTACGAGGGGGTGCTAACTATTGCAAGCGCTAGCAAGCGCCAGCTAGCACTGTCAGACGAAAAGCTCGGCGATCGTGTAGATGACCAGGCCCGCCAGCGATCCGACGACGGTGCCGTTGATCCGGATGAACTGCAGGTCACGGCCCACATGGAGCTCGATTCGCCGGCTCGCCTCGTCGGCGTCCCAGCGTTCGATGGTCTCCGTGATGATGGCTGTGATCTCCGTCCCATATTGCGCCACAAGGTGTTTTGCGCCCCTGACGAGCCAGTTGTCGACCTTGTCGCGAAGCTCCGCGTCGTCCCGCAGGGACTCCCCGATGCGCACCACCGAGTCTGCAATCCGGGTGCGCAAAACTGACGACGGGTCGTCCACCGATTCGAGGATGATGCGCTTGGCGGTGCTCCACGCCGTCTCCGCGGCGCGGGCCACCTCGTCGCGCGCCAGGATCTGCTCCTTGATCCGCTCCGCCCGCGCGATGGTGTCCTCGTCGTTCTGCAGATCGTCGGCGAAATCGAAGAGGAACTTCGTCGCCGACATCCGCAGCTCGTGCTCAGGGTTGCGGCGCACCTTGTCGGTGAAGTCCATCAGCTCGCGGTGAATCCGGTCGCCCACGAGGTGGTCGACCCAGCGCGGCGACCACGTCGGCGAATCCCGCTCGATGACCCGCTCGATGATCTCGCCGGCGTTGAGCGACCACTGGAACGCCCGGTCGGCCAGCAGTTGCAGCAGGGCCTCCTGCCGCCGCTCCGCCAGCAGGCTCTCCAGCACGCGGCCGACCGGTGGACCCCACTGCGGTTCGGCGATCCGCTTGACGATCATCCGGTCCAGCACGTGCTGGACGTCTTCGTCGCGCAGCAGTTCCACCAGTACGCGCAGCACCGTCGACGCCTCGGCGGCCACCCGGGCCGCATGCACCGGCTCCGACAGCCACTTGCCCAGCCGGCTGGCGACCTGGGCGTCGCGCAGCTTGGTCTCCACCACTTCCTGCGACATGAAGTTCTCGCGGACGAAGGTGCCGAGCCCCTCGCCGAGCTGGTCCTTCTTGCGCGGAATGATCGCGGTGTGCGGGATCGGGATGCCCAGCGGATGCCGGAACAGCGCCGTGACGGCGAACCAGTCGGCCAGCGCGCCGACCATGCCGGCCTCCGCGGCGGCCCGCACATAGCCCACCCACGGCCCGGTCCAGCTGTACGCGCCGCCGCGGGACTGCAACCACGTGCACACCGCAAACAGCACCGTCGCACCGAGCAGGAAGCTCAGCGCGACCGCTTTCATCCGGCGCAGGTTGCGGCGTCGCTCTTCGTCGGCCGTCCGGTCCGCGCCGGCAAACGACTCCGCGAGGCTGACGTGCGGTTCGAGGGATGCCTGGTGCTTCGGATGAGCTCCAGTTCCCGGCCTGGGTCGGTGTGCCACGCTTCCATCATCCTGTATGCCAGGCATGGTCGCCCCGTATTATTAAGCGGACCTAGCGGAATGGACGTACTGCGACCGTGGCACAGCAAAACGCACCCTCGTCGGCAAAAGCCGACGGGCGTAAACGACGCTGGCACCAACACAAGGTCGATCGCCGCAACGAACTGGTAGACGGCACCCTCGAAGCCGTCCGGCGCCGTGGCAGCAACGTCAGCATGGACGAGATCGCGGCCGAGATCGGCGTGTCGAAGACCGTGCTCTACCGCTACTTCGTCGACAAGAACGATCTGACGACCGCCGTGATGATGCGGTTCGCGCAAACCACGCTGATCCCCAACATGGCGTCGGCGCTGTCGTCCAACCTCGACGGCTTCGAACTCACCCGCGAGATCATCCGGGTGTACGTCGACACCGTCGCCGCCGAGCCGGAGATCTACCCGTTCGTCTTCGCCAACAGCTCGGCGAGCAAGAGCAAGGCCATCGCCGACTCCGAACAGATCATCGCGCGGATGCTCGCCGTCGTGCTGCGCCGGCGCATGGCGCATGCCGGCATGAACACCGGCGGCGTCGAGGCCTGGGCGTTCCACACCGTCGGCGGCGTCCAGCTGGCCACCCACTCGTGGATGTCGAATCCGCGGATGACGGCCAAGGAGCTCATCGACTACCTGACCATGCTGTCGTGGAGCGCGCTGCGCGGCATCGTCGAGGTCGGCGGGTCACTCGAGGTGTTCAACTCGCAGCCCCATCCATCCCCGACACTGCCGAGTCATCTGCTTCACTGATCGCGTGACCTCCGATCTGCCGTCGTTGTGGACCCACGAACCGCACAAGCACCTGGAGTTCAAACCCGGTCTGCGCGTGAGCGACATCGATCCGGACGCGACTCCCGGATTCCGCGGCAAGAAGGCCGACGCCCCCGACCTGCAGGCCGAACGCAACGCGCGGTTCGCCGAACTGCAGGAGATGCTGTACGCCAACAGCCGCTCCGGCGACACCCGCTCGATCCTGCTGGTGTTGCAGGGCATGGACACCGCCGGCAAGGGCGGCATCGTCAAACATGTTGTGGGAGCCGGTAATCCGCAGGGAATTCGCTACTCCAGCTTCGGCAAGCCCACCGCGGAAGAGCTGTCGCACCACTACCTGTGGCGAATCCGCAACGCGCTGCCCACCGCCGGGCACATCGGGGTCTTCGACCGGTCGCACTACGAGGACGTGCTGATCGTGCGGGTGCACAACCTGGTACCGCCGCCGGTGTGGGAAGCCCGGTACGACGAGATCAACGCCTTCGAGCGCGAACTCGTCGACGCCGGGACGACGATCATCAAGGTGGCGATGTTCGTCTCGCTCGACGAGCAGAAGAAGCGGCTGGCCGAGCGGCTCGACCGGCCCGACAAGTACTGGAAGTTCAACCCGGGCGACATCGACGAGCGGCTGCTGTGGCCCAAGTACCAGGAGGCGTACCAGGCGGTGCTGGACCGCACCTCCACCGACTACGCGCCGTGGCACGTCGTGCCCTGCAACCGCAAGTGGTACTCGCGGCTGGCCATCACCGAGCTGTTGATCGAGGCGCTCGAACAACTCGAGCTGTCTTGGCCACCAGCGGATTTCGATGTCGAGGCGGAGAAGAAGCGGCTGGCGGAGGCCTAGGGCCCGGCGCGGCCAAGAGAGAGCGGAAACGAAAGCCGCCCCCGACGGCGTCGGGGGCGGCTTTTCGGAAAGCTACTTGACCAGCGTGAACTGACCGATGTTGGTGATGCCGCGACGGAAGAAGTCGGCGCAACCGGTCAGGTACTTCATGTAGCGGTCGTAGACCTCCTGGCCCTGCAGGGCGATGGCCTCGTCCTTCTTGGCGGCGAGGTTGGCCGCCCACATGTCCAGCGTGCGCGCGTAGTGCGGGCGCAGCAGGTGGGTGCGCTCCAGCGTGAAGCCCGAGCCCGCGGCGAGCTGCTCGATGTCCTCGACGGCCGGCAGCTGCCCGCCGGGGAAGATCTCGTCGCCGATGAACTTCATGAACTTCAGGTCGCTGATGGTCAGCTTGATGCCGTTCTCGCGGAAGAACTGCTGGGTGTGCGCAAGGATCGTGTGCAGCAGCATCCGGCCGCCGTTCTCCGGCAGGATGTTGTACGCCCGCTCGAAGAAGATCGGGTAGCGCTCCTGCTTGAAGGCCTCGAACGCGCCGATCGAGACGATGCGGTCGACGGGCTCGTCGAACTCTTCCCAACCCTGCATGCGGATTTCGATGCTGCGGTTGGTGTCGATCTTGGCGAGCCGCTCGCGGGCGTACTCGGACTGCGCCTTGCTGAGCGTGATGCCGATGACGTTCACGTCGAACTGGGTGATGGCCCGCTCCAGCGCGCCGCCCCAGCCACAGCCGATGTCGAGCAGGGTCATACCCGGCTTCAGGTCGAGCTTGCCGAGCGCCAAGTCGAACTTGGCGTTCTGCGACTCCTCGAGAGTCATGTCCTCGCGCTCGTAGTAACCGCACGTGTAACCCATGGTCGGGCCGAGCCAGAGGGCGAAGAACTCATTCGAGATGTCGTAGATCGACTGCGACTCCTCGTAATGGGGGGTCAAATCGATGTCGGCTTGTGACATGTCGGTATCTATCCTTTGCGTTTACGTTCGCCGGGACGGGCGGCGCGACCGCATGCTGCGGCCAGCTGACATACCCGTACGTGCGCGCCCTGACGGGCCCAGCGAAAAACAACCCGCACGCAAGGTTAACGAAAATTACTGTCAGGCTCCAACCCGGCGTCTGTCAGTAGGTGTAGAAGCCCTTGCCGGACTTCTTGCCCAGCTGGCCGGCCTCCACCATGCGCAGCAGCAACGGCGGGGCCGCGTACAGCGGCTCCTTGTACTCGTCGTACATGGAATCGGCGATCAGCTTCATGGTGTCCAGGCCCACCAGGTCAGCGAGCTTCAGCGGGCCCATCGGGTGCGACAGCCCGGCGACGACGGCGGTGTCGATGTCCTCGACGGTGGCGAAGCCGGACTCGGCCATCCGGATGGCGGCCAGCAGGTAGGGAACCAGCAGGAAGTTGACAACGAAGCCCGAGCGATCCGACGCCCGCACGACCTTCTTGCCCAGCACCTCGCCGGCGAAGGTCTCGACGCGCGCGGCGGCTTCGGGGGCGGTCGTCACCGAGGAGATGAGCTCGACCAGGGGCAGCACCGGCACCGGGTTGAAGAAGTGCAGACCGAGCACCCGGCTCGGGTTCTTGGTCGCGGCGGCGATGCGCATGATCGGGATGGACGACGTGTTCGACGCCAGCACCGCGTCGGGGTCGGTGATGATCTCGTCAAGCTGAGAAAAAACCTTCGTCTTGACGTTGACGTCTTCGACGATGGCCTCGATGACGAGCTGACGGTCGGCCATGTCGGCCAGGTCGTTGGTGAAGCTCAGTCGACCCAGCGCGGCGTCGCGGTCGGCCTCGGACAGCTTGCCCTTCTTGACGGCGTTGTCCAGCGACTTGGTGATCCGCTCCCGGCCGGCGGTGGTCAGCGCCTCTGTCGGTTCGAACGCCAGGACCTGTGCCCCGGCCTTGATGCAGACCTCGGCGATACCGCCGCCCATCTGCCCGGCCCCGATGACCCCGACTCGTTCGATTGCGTTGCTCACCGCTGTCCTCTCCTCGTGATTACTTCTGAAGATATGCGACAGGCCCCGCCCAGTTTCTGAGCGGGGCCTGCCGTAAAAGCCAGAGGACTCAGTGACTCAAGCCCTCGGTTCCACTTCGCAAGCTCAGTGGAACTGTCCCTCTTCGGTCGAGCCCTTCAGAGCCGCGGTCGAGGTGTTCGGGTCCACGGTGGTGGCGATCTTGTCGAAGTAACCGGCGCCGACCTCACGCTGGTGCTTGGTGGCGGTGTAGCCACGGGCCTCAGACGCGAACTCGCGCTCCTGCAGGTCGACGTAGGCGGTCATGCCCTCGCGGGCGTAGCCGTAGGCCAGGTCGAACATCGAGTAGTTGAGGGCGTGGAAGCCGGCCAGGGTGATGAACTGGAACTTGAAGCCCATGGCGCCGAGCTCACGCTGGAACTTGGCGATGGTGGCGTCGTCCAGGTGCTGCTTCCAGTTGAAGGACGGGCTGCAGTTGTAGGACAGCAGCTGGTCCGGGAAGTCGGCCTTGACGGCCTCGGCGAACTTGCGGGCGACCTCGAGGTCCGGCACACCGGTCTCCATCCAGATCATGTCGGCGTACGGGGCGTAGGCCTTGGCACGCGCGATGCAGGGCTCGATGCCCTTCTGGACGTTGTAGAAGCCCTCGGCGGTGCGCTCACCGGTGACGAACGGCTTGTCGCGGTCGTCCACGTCCGAGGTGATCAGGGTGGCGGCCTCGGCGTCGGTACGCGCGATGACGACGGTGGGGGTGTTGGCGACGTCGGCGGCCAGGCGAGCCGAGGTCAGGGTGCGGATGTGCTGCTGGGTCGGGATCAGCACCTTGCCACCGAGGTGGCCACACTTCTTCTCCGAGGCCAGCTGGTCCTCCCAGTGGGTACCGGCGGCACCCGCGGCGATCATGGCCTTCTGCAGCTCGTAGACGTTCAGGGCGCCACCGAAGCCGGCCTCACCGTCGGCGACGATCGGGACCAGCCAGTTGTCGACGCTCTTGTCGCCCTCGACGCGGGCGATCTCGTCGGCGCGCAGCAGCGCGTTGTTGATGCGACGGACGACGGCCGGCACCGAGTTGGCCGGGTAGAGGCTCTGGTCCGGGTAGGTGTGGCCCGAGAGGTTCGCGTCACCGGCGACCTGCCAACCCGAGAGGTAGATGGCCTTGAGGCCGGCGCGCACCTGCTGCACGGCCATGTTGCCGGTCAGTGCACCCAGCGCGTTGATGTAGGAGTCGTCGTCCTTGGTGACGCCTTCCCACAGGATCTCGGCGCCACGGCGGGCGAGGGTGTGCTCCTCGACGACGCTGCCCTGCAGCTCCTCAACCTGGGCTGCGGTGTAGTCGCGGGTGATGCCCTTCCAGCGGGGGTTGGTGTCCCAGTCCTGCTGAATCTCAGCGGCGGTACGTGGCTTTCCGACGTTGGACATTGTGCTCCTTCGTATTGGGCAGGTAAGCCGCGTCGCCGTGGGCGCCAGGATTCAAGCTGATTGTTAACGCTTCGGCGACTTCGCTTGTGTGCTGTTAACGACGATGACACAGCACATACCCGCAGGTCCAGCGGTTACAAGTGCCAATTTTCGCCAACACTTGTAGCGAAGTTGCGAAGATTGCGAAGTTGCTGAGGTGCTTGACCGGTTCAGAAGCTACCGGACGGTAACCGATATGCGCTGGTCAGTACGCTCGTACTGTTAAATCGGCGCACTCAGAGCGCGAAGAGGCAGGCGACCGCTTTGACCTCGTCACCGACCACATATGTGAGCGTTGTAACACTGCGGTCACACAGCTCGGGACCGAATTTTTCGGTCGATCCGGCCGGGTACTCGTGCGTGATGATCTCCAGCCGGTCCCCGAGTGCCACCGCGGCGTCGTGCTCGATGGTCACCCGCAGCGGCGCCTGGAGCAGCTCGGGACGGTAGGTCTGCAGGTAGTCCTCGACCACCGACCAATAGACGGAGTTGTTCATGTGGTCGAACAGGTCGATGTCGGTGACCCGCACCGGAAAGTCCGCGATTCGGAGTGCGTCGTCGCGAGCGCCGGCCTTGAGGTAGCCCTTCCAGCGCAGTCGGTCCGTGGTCGCGGTCCGCTTCAAACCCGCCAGGAAGTCGTCCGAGATGCGCGCCGGTCCCTGGGTCTCGAGGTTCATGTTGATCCAGAAGGCCTCGGACTCCATGAGGCCGCCCTTGCGGCCGTCGATCCGCACGCGCATCTCACACCACCGGTTCGACGTGCCCGAACACCAGCGCCGCAGCCGCAGGATGTCGCCGCGCTCGATGGGACGGATCAGATCCACCATGGTGCGCCGGACAACCCAGGCGGGATGGACGTCCTCGTAGCCCATCTGGCGCAGCTGGTCCTGGCCGATGTCCTGGATGTGACGGCAAGCGCCGTCGAACCGGAGCCGGCCGTCGCGATCGACGTCGGCCATCCGCAGCGGCCAGCTGGTGTCGAAGACGTCGGGATGCCCCTCCGGGACCGGCGCGAGCGTCTTGGCCAGGCCCGTTACGGCCTTCGCGTCGGTCTTTTCGGCGATTTCGATCGTGCTCATGGCGTCCCTTCAACGCGGGTCCCCTCGGCTGGATCACCCATTTCACCCGCGGCCCGATCCTGCCACAGGGCATTTTTGCCAATTATGCGAAGACGGTATTCACACCATTGCTAGCCTGGTTTCATGGCGAAGACTTTCGTTGGCTCACGGGTGCGTCAGCTCCGCGGCGAACGCGGCTTCAGCCAGGCCGCGCTGGCGCAGATGCTCGACATCTCTCCCAGTTATCTCAACCAGATCGAGCACGACGTCCGGCCGCTGAGCGTCGCCGTGCTGCTGCGCATCACCGAGGTGTTCGGGGTCGACGCGACGTTCTTCGCCTCGCAGGACGACACCCGTCTGGTCGCCGAGTTGCGCGAAGCGCTGATGGATCGCGACCTGGGCGTCGACGTCGACATCCCTGAGATCGCCGACCTGGTGAGCACGCACCCGACGATGGCCCGCGCGATGGTCGACCTGCACCGCCGCTACCGGTTGTCCACCGCGCAGCTGGCCGCCGCCACGGAAGACCGGTTCTCCGACGGCAGTGGCAGCGGGGCCATCACCATGCCGCACGAGGAGGTGCGCGACTACTTCTACACGCGCCAGAACTACCTCCACGAACTCGACACCGCGGCCGAGGAATTCATCCTCCGCATGCACATGCGCCGATCCGAACTGTCCCGCGAGCTGGCCGAGCGGCTGAGCCGCGTCCATCACGTGCGCATCGTGCAGCGGCTCGAACTCGGCGACAACGTGCTGCACCGGTACGACCCCGAAACCAGGACGCTGGAGATCGGCGGCCACCTGTCGTCGGGACAGTACGTGTTCAAACTGGCCGCCGAACTCGCCTACCTGGAATTCGGCGACCTGCTGGAAAGCCTGGTGGCCGAGGGCAATTTCACCAGCGAGGAGTCGGTGAAGCTGGCCCGCATGGGGCTGGCCAACTACTTCGCCGCGGCCGCGGTGCTGCCCTACGGCCAATTCCATGCTGTCGCCGAGGAATTTCGCTACGACGTCGAGCGGCTGTCGGCGTACCACTCGGTGAGTTACGAGACCATCGCGCACCGGCTGTCGACGCTGCAGCGGCCGTCGATGCGCGGCGTACCGCTGTCGTTCGTCCGCGTCGACCGCGCCGGCAACATGTCGAAACGCCAGTCCGCCACCGGTTTTCATTTCTCGTCGTCGGGCGGCACCTGTCCCCTGTGGAACGTCTACGAGACGTTCGCCAACCCCGGCAAGATGCTGGTGCAGATCGCCCAGATGCCCGACGGCCGCAACTACATGTGGGTGGCGCGCACCGTGGAACGACGCGCCGCGCGGTACGGCCAGCCGGGCAAGACGTTCGCCATCGGGCTGGGTTGCGAACTGCGCCATGCCAATCGGCTGGTCTACTCCGAGGGGCTGGATCTGTCCGGCGGCGCCGCGACGCCCATCGGCTCGGGCTGCCGGGTGTGCGAACGGGACAACTGTCCGCAGCGGGCATTCCCCGCACTCGGCCGCGAACTGGACCTCGACGAACACCGCAGCACCGTGACGCCGTACGTGGTGAAGCGGGCGAATCAGTGACGGGCAGCATGCAAGCGCGGGCATAGGCTTGATGCGTGGCTCTCTCGAACCTGAAGGTCGATCCCGCACGTCTGCGGTCACTCGCCGGAGAGTTCAGCGAGATTGCCGTCGGGTTGAAGGCGCCGCCCTCGCCCGCCGGGTCGGGCCCATCGTGGCAACCAAGCGCTGCGGCGGTGAGTGCTGTGTCTGCCGGGATTGATCATCTCGATGGTGAATGCGCGACGGCCCTGACCGAATTCGGTGCCAACCTGACCAAGGCCGCCACTGCCTACGAAGCCGCTGACGCCGCGGGCGGCGCAGGCATATCGCGGGCGATGCCGGGTCGGTAGGAGTCTTGACCGCACCGATCTCGATGCCGACGAAGTCACAGGTCCAGTCTTGGAACACCGAGTTGCTGGACGCTGCGGCAAAGGACTGGGGCCAGCGCGCCACGAAACTGAAGGACGCCTACGACAAAGCCCAGCACGGACTCGAGAACGCCGACTGGAGCGGCACCGCGGGTGAACAGGCCAAGGCACGCATGCAGGCTGACGTAGCTAAGGTCCATTCGGTTCTGGAACGGATCGAGCACGCTCAAACGACGGCTACCAAGGGTGCCCAGACGATCGGCGCCGCGAAGCGAGACGCAGTCAAGGCGATCGACGACGCCGAGGATGAAATGTTCTCGGTCAGCGAGGACCTAACGGTCACCGATCGTCTGCCGAAGATTCTCGTCGCCCCGATGCTGCTTGTGCGCGAACTCGCACGGCACGCATACCAGGCAGCCATCCGCGGTCGGTCGATGAAGTTGGCCACCGTCGACGCAGAGGTCGCCGCGGCATTGAAGCTGATCAGCACCCAATTGACCGGATTCAAGCTGGGCCCTGGCGGCGGTCCGGGGCCTGACGGTTCGGTGCCTCCGGGCGGGGTGAAGAACCTCGGCCCCATTGCCGGCACGGGGGCGCAGCCCGGCATCCCGGGCATCGGTGCCGCCGACCTCGGGGAGATCGTCGAGCTCCCGGACGGCCGATTAGTGGCTGTCTTCGGAGACTCGTTCAAGGGCGACAAGGTCGGCGGCCCTGACAACGAGCACTACCGCTCAGTCGCCGTGCCGATCGTCGGCTGGGACAAGGACGGCAGGCCCATCTTCGGCCAGCCGCTCAACAGCCCGGGCGGCCCCGGCACCCCAGGTGTCCTGTTCCCGCCCCCACCGGAAGCATTGGCGATCGACCCGAACACCAATCCCCTGCCTGCCGGCTCATTTCAGGCCAACGGCAAGACCTACATGATGGTCAGCGGAACCTCCGGCCTGAAGCCGACAGCTGGCTCATGGCTCGTCGAGGTCTCCAACGATCCGTCCAAAGGTTGGCAACCCGTGCCCGGCTCGTGGCGTCCCTCCGCTCCTGGCTTACCCGGAAACCCGCCTACACAGGTCAGCGGCTACCAGGGGCAAGGACGGAATGGTGTACATAGCGGGAGACTCGTTCGACCGCAGCCAGGGCGTCACGATGTACCGAGTCGATCCGGCGCACGCCGCGGATCGCAGTGCATGGCAGCCGTGGACCGGCAACGACTGGGGAAATCCGGGACAGGTGCCCGTGGTCGTCAGCCAACAAGGCGCGCACTACGGCGAACTGAGTTTCCGAGAAATCGACGGACGCCCGGTGCTTTCCGCTTTCAACAGCACCCCCAACGTCAATCAGGTTCAAGTCCTCGTAGGCGACTCACCGACCGACATTTTCAAGGGTGGCCCGCCGATCATTGCGGCCCAGCAGAGCTCGCCTGCAGCACCGGGCTACGTCTTCCAGCCGTACGGCGGCTACATCATGCCAGGATCATCGCTCAATGACCTGAATATCCTTGTCAGTCAATGGAATACCCAGAATGGTCCGGACGGTCAGCCTCTGGGAGCGCCCTACGACACTCAGCAGGTGCAGGTCAATGCATCCAAGTAACACAAACCGGACGGGACACGATTACCGATCAGCTGATTCTGGAAGGATCTGACATGAGAGCACTCCGCAGAGCTCCTTTCATCGTCACGGTGATGACCCTGCTCAGCATCGCCTTCGAATCCAGCGCCTGGGCAGACCCACCGTCGTTTCCCGACATGAGCCACTACACCCCGGCCAACGTCACCGACTATGAAATCGACGCGTCCACGCCAGGCATCCATGCCACCCAGGTCGTCTTCCTCACACCGGACAGCATCAGGTGCTCGTTCAACCCGCCTGTGGCGGGCTGCACAGGCAACAACTTTCCTGCGGTGCCCCCAGCGGTGAACGGCGTAAACAACATTGGAACCGACCAAGGCATCTACTCGGCGTTCGACGGAATCCCGTATCCGAGCAACATCAAAACCCTCCCGCCATTTCACACTCTCACTGTCAATGGCGTGACCTGCGGCGTCGACGACAAGCGCACCACCGCGTGCAAGGACTCCCAAGGGCACGGATTCGTCTTGTCCCCCTACGGATCTGGCTGGCTGCCGCGGGTCTGAGTCGAGGGCATCTGCCATCCGTTGGAGAAGCGACTTCCATACGGCCTTCGTCGTCCAGCCGTCACGCCGCCGGACTTTCTGACTCCTCGCCGGTCAATCGCTCGATCGCCGGCGCAGGTGCGCCCGGACGCGCGAAGAACGTGCCGTAGAAGCCGTAGGCCAGCGTCGCGAGTGCTCCAATGATCAGAAGCCCGAACATGATCGGATACTGCGCCATCCACCCGGACAGGTAGCGGACACACAGCATCACGCCGACGATGACGGCGGTGCCACCGGCAATCAGCCGTAGCCGGGCATGGGGCGTCGGCCGAATTGGTTCCCGCAGAGCCGATTCCACCGTCAGGCACAATGCCGCACCGACGACCAGGTCGACGCCGTAGTGGAAGCCGAAGCCCAGCGTCGCGGCCAAAGTGCCCACCAGCCAACAAGTGCCACCGACACGCAGCCACCGCGGGCCGGATCGCGAATGGATGAACACGGCCAGCGCCCACGCCGTGTGCAGCGACGGCATGCAGTTGCGCGGGGTCGACGTGTCGAACGCGAGGGGCACCGCCGGCCCGTCGACGGGCGGCAGCAGGGCCGGCCAGAAGTCGCCGACCTGAAAGCCGCCACCGGCCGCGCCGAAGGCGTAGGTGGGCCCCACCAGCGGGAACATCAGATAGATCAGCGGGCCGACCAGACCCAGCACCAGAAAGGTGCGCACGACGAAATGCCGCGGCCACCGTCCACCCGTGGTCACGTTGCGCAGCTGGTAGATCGCGACGACGGTCGCGGCGGCAGACAGTTCGAGATAGACCCAATGCAGCAGGAAGTAGAGCACCGAGTGGTGCTGCACCAGCTGGCCCAGCACCCATGACGGTTGGCCGAGCGCGACGTCGGCCCGTGCCGCGAACTCGTCGAGAACGGTGGGACGCGTCAGGGACGTGATGGTCAGCCAGGCGTCACCGGCCTTGGTGGCGAGCACGAGCAGCAGGCCGGTGGCGACGCCCTTGAGCGCGGTGTCGCGCTGCGGACCGGTCCACCGCGTCAGCGCAAACGCACCGAGGCCGGTCAGCACGACCAGCGCGCCGCTACCCATCGCTGACGGAAGACCGACGTACTCCCGGCCGACGACAAAGACCACATCGAGCCCCAGTGCGGCGCCCGCGATCGGCAAACGGTATTCGCGTGGCACCGCGACCAGCGCCACCACCAACGCCGCCCACGGCACCGTGAACCCCGCCGGGGTTCCGACGTAATCGCTGATCAGGCGCTCGAGCGGACCCCGGAATCCACACAGCATGGCCGTAATCTGCAGCGCACACATGAACGTCGCGACCAGCGCAATGCCGATCGCGACCTTCGTCCGGGGCGGTACACCCTCCTTAAGGAAGGGTGAATGTTCGGTGAACACGCATAGACGATAGGCCGTCGGCCGTCGCTACCAGCAATTTGCGATCAATTTGGGACTTGGCGACGTCACGCCGGCGCTCGACCCTACGACCGCCCCGCCTGTGCCAGACTCGGGAATTGTGAACAGCATCGAGCCGGCCCGCATCGAACCCGGCGGAATCCGTGAACTGGGCCCGCTCAACTGGGTCATCGCCAAGATCGGCGCCAAGACCATCCGGGCCCCGAGGTTTGCGCTCTTCAACGTCCTCGGCCAGCACCACCTGCTGTTCCTGACGTTCCTGCCCTACTCCGGCATGCTGCTGGGCCGCAGCAAGCTGGGGCTCAAGGACGCCGAGCTGGTGATCCTGCGCGTCGCCCATCTGCGCGGCAGCGAGTACGAGCTGCAGCAGCACCGCCGCCTGGCCCGCAGCCGCGGCGTCGACGCCGAGACGCAGGCCCGCATTTTCGAGGGGCCGGACGCCGAGGGTCTCACCGACCGGCAGCGCGTGCTGATCACCGCGACGGACGAGTTCGTCATCACGCGGTCGGTGTCCGACCAGACATGGAAGTCGCTGGCGTCGTACCTCGATCGCAAGCAGCTCATCGACTTCTGCCTGCTGGCAGCGCAATACGACGGGCTGGCGGCGACCATTGCCACCCTGCGCGTGCCGCTGGACTTCCCGGACTAGAGCGCTCGAACCTGAGCTTGTGCGCGAAATTTCAAGAGAATTTGGCACACAAGCTCAGGCTCGACCGCCTAGAGGTAGGTGACCCCGAGTACCGCCAGCGTCATCAACACCGGCGCGACGGGTAGGCACCAGAGGAACGCGGACTTCGCAAAAGCCTTGCGCTCCTGAAACTTTCGAGCGAAGAACACCGCGACGCCGGCCACCACGAAGACCACGGCGGACACCACCAGCACCCAGAAACTGATGCTGGTGGTGTCCATCGCGAGCGAGATGGCCAGCAGCCACAGCATGTGACCGACGACCAAACCGCCTATCGCGGCAACGACATTCGCGCGCAAAACCGACTCAGAAGTTGATCATGTGGCCGGTCAGGCCGTGGAAGCATTCCTGCAGCGCCTCCGACAGCGTCGGGTGGGTGTGCACGTTGCGGGCCAGCTCGTTGGCGGTCAGGTCCCACTTCTGGGCCAGGGTCAGCTCGGGCAGCAGCTCGGAGACGTCCGGACCGATCAGGTGACCACCGAGCAGCTCGAGGTGCTTCTTGTCGGCGATCAGCTTCACGAAGCCCGTCGGGTCGGCGAGGCCGTGCGCCTTGCCGTTGGCGGTGAACGGGAACTTGGCAACGACGACGTCGTAACCCTCGGCCTTGGCCTGCTCCTCGGTGAGGCCGAAGCTGGCGACCTGCGGCTGGCAGAAGGTGGCGCGCGGCATCATGCGGTAGTCGCCGAGCGTCAGGGTCTCGGCACCGGCGATGGTCTCGGCCGCGACGACGCCCTGGGCCTCGGCGACGTGCGCGAGCTGCAGCTTGGCCGTCACGTCACCGATGGCGTAGATGTGCGGCACGTTGGTGCGCATGTTGTCGTCGATCGCGATGGCACCGCGCTCGGTGAGCGCGACACCGGCGGTCTCCAGTCCGTAGCCGTCGACGTTGGGCCCGAAGCCGATGGCCTGCAACACCTTGTCGGCCTTGAGCTCCTGCGTGGCGCCGTCCTTGCTGACGACGACGGTCACCTCGCTGCCGGAATCCTCGATCGACTCGACCTTGGTACCGGTGAGGATCTTGACGCCCAGCTTCTTGTACTGCTTCTCGATCTCCTTGGAGACCTCGGCGTCCTCGTTGGGCAGCGCGCGCGGCAGGAACTCGACGATGGTGACATCGACGCCGTAGTTCTTCAGCACGTACGCGAACTCCATGCCGATGGCACCCGCGCCGGCGATGATGATCGAGCCCGGCAGGTCCCGCGTCATGATCTGGGTCTCGTAGGTGACGACGTTCTCACTCAGCGAGGTGCCGGGCACCAGCCGCACCGACGAGCCGGTGGCGATGATCGCGTTGTCGAAGGTGACGTCCTCGGTTCCGCCGGCGTTCAGCGCGACGCGCATCGAGTTGGGTCCGGTGAAGGTGCCGTAGCCCTCCAGCTCGGTGATCTTGTTCTTCTTCATCAGGAAGTGCACGCCGGCGACGCGGCCTTCGGCGACCTTGCGGCTGCGGTCGAACGCCGCGCCGAAGTCGAAGCTGGCCTCGCCGCTGATGCCGAAGGTCTTGGCTTCCTTGTGGAAGATGTGCGCCAGCTCCGCGTTGCGCAGCAGGGCCTTGGATGGGATGCATCCCACGTTGAGACAGACGCCGCCCCAGTACTTCGGTTCGACGATGGCGGTGGTCAGCCCCAGCTGGGCTGCGCGAATTGCGGCGACATATCCGCCGGGACCGGCTCCGAGAACGACGACGTCATAGTGAGTCACATGCACACCTTATAGGCGCGGCGACGTCGAGAGTCGGGAGACCGATTCAACTGCGGGAAACCGGGTATTCGGCGGGGACCTTCGTCAGAAAGGGTCGATGCCCCATGTCCAATTCCCTCATGCCGCACTTCACCGATGTGCAGGCGCATTACGACCTCTCCGACGAGTTCTTCCGGCTGTTCCTCGATCCGACACAGACCTACAGCTGCGCGTATTTCGTGCGCGACGACATGACGCTGCAGGAAGCGCAGCTGGCGAAGATCGACCTGGCGCTGAGCAAGCTCGGCCTGCTGCCGGGCATGAAGTTGCTGGACATCGGCTGCGGCTGGGGGTCGACGATGCTGCGTGCCGTCGAACGGTACGACGTCGACGTGATCGGGCTGACGCTGTCGAGGAATCAGGCGGCCCATGTCCAGCGCACCTTCGACCGGATGGACACCGCCCGCAGCCGCGAGGTCCGGCTGCAGGGCTGGGAGCAGTTCGACGAGCCCGTCGACCGGATCGTGTCGATCGGCGCCTTCGAGCACTTCGGCCCCGACCGCTACCCGGAGTTCTTCCGGCGGACGTATGCGGCCATGCCGCCCGACGGCGTGATGCTGCTGCACACCATCTGCGGTTTCGACTTCCGGGACGCCAAGGAGCTCGGCATCCCGCTGACCTTCGAATTCGCCCGGTTCGTGAAGTTCCTGATGACGGACATCTTCCCGGGCGGCCGGCTGCCGATCATCCCCGTCGTGGAGGAACTCGCGACCGCGGCCGGATACCACGTCACCCGGAAACACTCATTGCAGCCGCACTACGCCACGACCCTCGACATCTGGGCCCGGAACCTGGCGGCACACCGGGACGAGGCCATCAAGATCCAGTCGCAAGAGGTCTATGACCGCTACATCAAGTACCTGACCGGATGTGCGGAGTTGTTCCGCAACAAGCAGGCCGACGTCGTGCAGTTCACGTTGCAGAAGTAGTCACCACGAACGAAACCGCCTGCACCGCAATCTGGTGACCTACGCCAAGCCCGGACGCGCACCGGGCACCGGGCACGCCTCCTCGGCGTGCTCGACGATCAACGTGCCGTCCCGCGCCGGCCGGACGCCCTGCGCATACTGGGCGCCGGTCACGGGCGGTTGTGCATTGAGCTCGGCGTTCTCCGCCTCGGTGAACACCCGACCGCGCGACAGGAAGCGCTTGCCTTCGGGCGCCTCCAGGCTGAACCCGCTGCCCCGGCCCGCGACCACGTCGATGATGAGCTGGGTGTGCTGCCAGGCCTCGAACTGCGGCCCGGAGATCCACACCGGGACGCCGTCGGGCCCGACGTCGAGTACCGCCAGCAGCACGTCGCGGTCGCCGACGATGAAGTCGCCGTCGGGGTAACACATCGGCGACGAGCCGTCGCAGCATCCACCCGACTGGTGAAACATCAAGGGGCCGTGCTGGTTCTGCAGCGCGCGCAGCAGGTCCGCGGCCTCGGCGGTGATCAGTGCCCGAGATGGCATACGGCCACCCTACGCCGGGGAGTAAGAATGACCAGGTGAGTTCTGAATCGGTCGCCCCGGAAGATCCCGCCGCTCCGCTCGCCACAGGAGAAGATCCCTACCTCTGGCTCGAGGACGTCACCGGTGACGACGCCCTCGCCTGGGTGCGCCCGCACAACGAGCCGACGATCGCCGAGTTCGGCGGCGAGCGCTTCGAGCAGATGCGCGCCGACGCCCTCGAGGTGATGGACACCGACGCCCGCATCCCGTACGTCCGGCGGCGCGGCGAGTTCCTCTACAACTACTGGCGCGATGCGGAGAACCCGCGCGGGCTGTGGCGGCGCACCACGCTGGACAGCTACCGCACCGACGCCCCCGAGTGGGACGTGCTGATCGACCTCGACAAGCTGGCGGCCGACGAGGACGAGAACTGGGTCTGGGCCGGCGCCGACGTCATCGAACCGGGCCTGCACCTCGCGCTGATCGCGTTGTCGCGCGGCGGGGCCGACGCCACTGTCGTACGCGAATTCGACATGGAGACAAGGCAGTTCGTCGAGGACGGGTTCAACCTGCCGGAAGCCAAGTCCAGCGTCTCCTGGGAGACCCCCGACACGGTGTTGGTGGGCACCGATTTCGGGCCCGGCGCCATGACCGAGTCGGGGTACCCCCGGATCGTCAAACGGTGGCACCGCGGGCAGCCGCTGGCCGACGCCGTCACGATCTTCGAAGGCGCGGCCACCGATGTCAGCGTCGGCGCCGGCTACGACAGCACACCGGGTTTCGAGCGGCTGCTGGTGTCGCAGTCCACCGACTTCTTCAACCGCGAACGCTTCGAGGTCCGCGGCGACGAGCTGGTCCGCATCGACGTCCCCACCGATGCCGCGATCTCGATTCACCGGGAATGGCTCCTGATCCGGCCGCGTGCCGACTGGACCGTCGGCGAGACGACATACGCGCCGGGAACGCTGCTGGCCGCGCGCTATGACGACTACCTCGCCGGAAACCGCGACCTGACCGTGGTTTTCGAGCCCGACGACCACAGCAGCATGCAGAACTTCGCGTGGACGCGCGACCGGCTGCTGCTGCAGACGCTGGTCGACGTCATCGGCCACATCGAGCTCGTCACCCCCGGCACGTGGGAACGCGAGGACATCCCGGGCGTACCGAAGCACGCCACCACGGTCATCGTCGACGTCGACGAGTACGGCGACGAAATCTTCCTGGACTCAAGCGGATTCGACAGCCCGTCGCGCCTGCTCTGGGGCCACGCCGGTGGCGCGGTCACCGAGATCAAGCGCGCACCGGCGTTCTTCGACGCGTCCGAGGTCGAGGTGTCGCAGCATTTCGCGACGTCCGCCGACGGCACCCGCATCCCGTATTTCGTTGTGGGACAACGCGGTGTCACCGAGCCACGCAAGACGCTGCTGAGCGGATACGGCGGCTTCGAGTCGTCGCTGCTGCCCGGCTACGCCGGGGTGCTCGGCCGGTTGTGGCTGACGCAGGGCGGTACCTACGTCGAGGCCAACATCCGCGGCGGCGGCGAGTACGGGCCGCGCTGGCACACGCAGGCCATGCGCGAGGGCCGTCACCTGGTGTACGAGGACTTCGCCGCCGTCGCAGCCGATCTGGTGCGCCGCGGCATCACCACCGTCGAACAACTCGCCGCCGAGGGCGGCAGCAACGGCGGACTGCTCATGGGCGTCATGCTCACGCGGTACCCGGAGTTGTTCGGGGCCCTGGTGTGCAGCGTGCCGCTGCTCGACATGAAGCGGTACCACCTGCTGCTCGCCGGTGCGTCATGGGTGGCCGAGTACGGCGACCCCGACAACCCCGACGACTGGGAATTCATCTCGAAGTACTCGCCGTACCAGAACATCTCGGCCGACCGGAAGTACCCGGCGCTCCTGATGACCACGTCGACGCGCGACGACCGGGTGCACCCCGGCCATGCGCGGAAGATGACGGCGGCCCTGGAGGCCGCCGGCCACCGCGTCCACTACTACGAGAACATCGAGGGCGGACACGGCGGGGCGGCGGACAACTCGCAGGCCGCGTTCAAGGCCGCGCTGGTCTACTCGTTCCTGGAACGCACCGTCGGCTCGTGATTTGTGCACGATTTTCCGCGCCGGCCGCGGATTTCCGTGCACAAATCCCTAGTCAGGCGGCGGCGGGGGCGGGCTTGGACTTACGGACCACGCGACGGCCGAGGTTGCCCAGCAGCGTGACGAGCACGCCCAGCACCACCAGACCGCCGCCGATCGCGAGGGTGATGTTGAGCCACTGGTGGGCGTTGGCGATGGCCGTGTCGACCATGACGTCGGCCACCTGGCGGACGTTGCCGGTGGTGCGGTTCAGCCCGTCGTTGATGTAGCGCCGACCCGCCTCGATGCCGGCCCAGCCCGCGGCGCCGACGATCATGGTCGAGATACCCAGAGCGGCAATGGTTTTCCCGCGTGACCGGCTCATCGCCAGAGTGAGCAGAGCGAATATGCCCGTCAACACGCAGATGCCGATCCGTGCCCACGGTCCCCACGTCGTCGCCGCGCGGAACTGGCCCGGCCGCAACGATTGGGCCGAGTCGGTGATCGGTACTTCGATCTTCGACGGGACCCGGATCCCGAACGCCGCCAAGGTCGCCTTGAACGATCGGTCCGACAGCATCGGCGACAGGTCGATGGTCCAGCGACCGGACGCGTCCGAGTGGGCCATGGTGTCGGTGAACAGCCAATCGTGCGCGTAGCCGTTCGCGGCGCCGAACTGCCCCGGGAACGCCGAGCTGGACGTGTAGATGCCGGCGGCATTCGACACGGTGCTGGTGCTCAGGTCATATCCCGCACCGCTGGCCAGCCTGTTGACCTGGATGCCCAGCTCGCTGGCCGTGGCCTTCTGCAGCTCGTGGTTCTTGGCTGCCGTGGTGGCCAGCGCGACATAGCCGCCCCGGTCGACAAGTGTGTGCTGCGCCCAGCAGACCGGCACGGCCACCGCCACAGCGACGGTGGTGACCAGCCACAACAGCAATGTCGCGACGAATCGCAAGCGCCCTCCTACGTTGGTGGGCGCCGCTCAGTCGGACAGCGCCCGTCCCACGATCAGCGGATCGGCGTGTCCGACCACCTCATGGTCCTTGTTGTCGTAGTCGAATTTACCGAGAACATGCCGCATGGCGTTGATCCGGGCGCGCTTCTTGTCGTTGCTCTTCACCACGGTCCACGGCGCGACCTCGGTATCCGTCCAGGCGAACATCTCTTCCTTGGCCGCGGTGTAGGCGTCCCACTTGTCCAGCGAGGCCAGGTCCGTCGGCGAGAGTTTCCACTGCCGCACCGGGTCGACCTGACGAATGGTGAAGCGGGTGCGCTGCTCGGCCTGGGTCACCGAGAACCACAGCTTGGTGAGGCTGATGCCGTCGTTCGTCAGCATCTGCTCGAAAAGCGGTGCCTGACGGACGAATTCAGCGTGTTGCTTGGGCGTGCAGTACCCCATCACGCGCTCCACGCCGGCCCGGTTGTACCAGGAGCGGTCGAACAGCACGATCTCGCCGGCGGCCGGCAGATGCGTGACGTAGCGCTGGAAGTACCACTGGGTGCGTTCCTTCTCGGTCGGCTTCTCCAGCGCGACGACGCGGGCCCCACGCGGGTTGAGGTGCTCCATGAACCGCTTGATGGTGCCGCCCTTGCCGGCGGCGTCGCGGCCCTCGAAGACGATGACGTGCCGCAGCCCGTTGGCCTGGCTCCATTTCTGCAGCTTCAGCAGCTCGATCTGCAGCAGGCGCTTCTGCTCTTCGTAGTCGTGCCGGTTCATCCGCTCGTCGTACGGATAGCCCTCGCGCCAGGTGTCGACCACTTCCCCGCTGGGCAGCAGCACCAGTTCGGGGTCGTCGTCGTCATCATCGCGGACGGTGTAGGTGTCGGCGGCAGATGCGTCCAGAGTCACCGGCTGAACGTAACCGCCGGGCCGAACCTGGCGGTGACGTGACGGTGAACAACTGGTGGTGCTACTTGGCGGTGCGCTTGGGCCGGATCAACGACACCTTGGTCAGGACGTTGTTCATCCGGGCCAGGGCTTTCATCGAGTTGTGGTAGTAGTTGCCGCCCGTGCCCTTGCTCGTGCGCGGCTCGACGACCGTCTCCTGGCGACAGAACTTGCGGATGCCGTCGGCCCCGCCGAACCGTGCGCCGATGCCCGACGTCTTCCAGCCACCCATCGGGGCGGTGGTGCACATCAGGTTGGCCAGCACGTCGTTGATGTTGACGGCGCCGCAGTCGAGCTGCAGTGCCACGTCCTTGGCCCGCTGCACATCGCCCGAGAACACGGTGGCGCTCAGACCGTACGGGCTGTCGTTGGCCAGGCGGACCGCCTCACCGACGGTCGCGACCTTCATGATCGGCAGGGTCGGGCCGAACGTCTCCTCGGTCATGCAGGCCATCGAGTGGTCGACGTCGACGAGCACCGTCGGCGGGTAGAAGCTGCCCGGGCCGTCGGGGCGCTTGCCGCCAGTCAACGCGCGAGCGCCGGCCGCCACCGCCTCGTTGACGTGCCGCTCGGTGATGTCCACCTGGCTGGCGTCGATCTGCGCCCCGAGGTGGTAGCCCTCGCCGGCGCCCACCTTGAGGTTCTGCACCGCCTTGACGACGGCGTCGACGAACGCGTCGTAGGCCGGTTCCAGCACGTAGACGCGCTCGACGGACACGCACGTCTGCCCGGCGTTGAACATCGCGCCCCAGACCGCGGCGTTGGCGGCCAGCTCGACGTCGGCGTCCTCGAGGACAATCATCGGGTCCTTGCCGCCGAGTTCGAGGCTGACCGGCGTGAGGCGGCGCGCCGCGCGCTCCATGACCTTGCGGCCGGTGGCCGTCGAGCCGGTGAACTGGATGAAATCGGAGTTGTCGATGACGGCCTCGGACACCTCACGGGCACCCTGCGCGAGGGCCAGCACCTCAGGGGCGCCGGAGTCGGTCCAGCCGCGCAGCAGCAGCTCGGCGGTCAGCGGGGTGCGCTCGGACGGCTTGAGCAGCACGGCGCAGCCTGCCGCGAGTGCCCCGATGGCGTCCATCAACGCATTGGCCACCGGGTAGTTCCACGGCGCGATGATGCCGACCACCGCGCGTGGGCGGTAGTGCACGGTGATCTTCTTGACCGACAGCATGGGCAGCGGGGCCGGCCGGGTGTCGGGCGCCAGCGCCTTCTCCATGGTCTTGACCACGTACGAGATGATCAGGATCGCCAGCGGAATTTCGGCCTTGGCGTCGACCATCGACTTGCCGGTCTCGCGGATCAGCAGGGCCTCGACCTCGTCGCGGTGGTCATTGAGCCACACCGCGAAACGGGCCAGCACCTTCGCGCGGCCCTGCGGCCCGCGGGCTTCCCATTCGCGCTGCGCGGCGCGCAGGCCGGCGGCGATGCGAGGAACGTCGGCCGGGTCCGTCCAGCTCACGGTTCCTGCGATGGCACCCGTGGCGGGGTCGTAAATGGTGCCGGAGCCGGGCGAACGGACGTCAGACGTAGCGGTCATACCGCCATCGTAACGACCAGGTGTGACGCGGGTCGCATCCGGCTTGACGCGTGTCAAAACCGAGGCGTACCGCACCGGGCGCTAGAGGATCACGCCAGGGCTTTCCGCGGGGTGCTCGGTGACCAGGCGGGCCGCCAGGCACACCAGACTGGACCCGAACAGCAAGGCGCCGACGGTGTCGGTGAAGTAGTGGTACGTGAAGGCCTGTCCGAGCATGCCCAACGGAACGAAGATGCCGGCCAGCACGCGTGACCACAGCACGGCCCCGGCCGCCAGGACGATGACGCCCAGCACCGTCACCATCAGCACGGTGTGTCCGCTGGGATACGCGAGCGCCCCACCTTTGTGACGACCGAACAGCTCCTTCAGGCCGCGCTCGATGAACACCGCCAGCTGGGGCGTCAACGCGAGGACCGCGGCCAGACGCCAGCGCTTGTGCCACAACGCGATTCCCACCGCGATCACCAGCATCGCCATGAGCACACGCGGGTCGGTGAAGAACAGCAGCCAGCCGGTATACGGCTGGCCGTCCCGGCCCGCGTCCTGAAAGACGTCATCGACCGGCGTCGAGGCCTTGCCCACGCCCCAGCCCAACAGGGCCATCAGCCCCAGCCCGACTGGCGGCCACCAGCGGACGAACTTCTCGGTTGTCATCTGTGGGCGGCGATGCCCCGTACATACGCGGCCTGCCCGAGGTGCTGCGCGCAGTCGTCGACGATGCTCACCAGCCGCGCACTCGCGGTGACCGGAGGATTCCAGCGTCGGTCGACGATCCGCTCGAGGTCCTCGGCCGTCACGCCCGCGACATATTCGAGCGTCACCTTGTGCACCGCGCGGTAGTAGCCGACGAGCAACTCGACCGGCGGCCGCACCTTGCCGACGTCCTCGGCGGTGTGGCCGTATCCGATGTCGTAACCGGGCGCGTCGCTCTTCGGCAGGTCGAGCGCGAACCGCTGCTCCCAGCCGGCACTCGTCCACACCTGGTCGATGCCCGCGACCTCGCACAGCTGCATGTCCTGGCACCGCGCACTGTGCCAGAGCAGCCAGGCGATGCTGTTGGCCTCCGGCGTCGGCCGCCACAGCGACACCTCTTCGGTCAGGCCGTCGGTGACCTCGTCGACGTGCTCGATGAGCCGAGTGAACGAGTCGCGCAACAGTTCCCGCGCCGCAGCGGTATCAGACATATCGCCGACGCTACCGGAGCGCACCACTACCCGGCTGCGCCATGGAAGACCGCCTCGACGTTGTTGCCGTCGGGGTCGCGGACGAAGGCCCCGAAGTAGCCGGGGTGGTACTCGGGCCACAGCCGGGGTGCGTGCAACGACTCGGCGCCGAGTTGGACGGCCGCGTCGTGGAACGCGGTGACCGCGTCGGTGTCCGCGGCCTGGAAAGCGACGTGCACCTCGCGGTTCGGACCCGAGGCCTCCCCCGCGCCGGCATCGGCGATCCAGAAGTCGGGCTTGCCGTCGCGGCCGTAACCGATGGCGACGCCGAAATCCAGCTGCCGGCTGAAGCCGAGCACGCCGAGCACCGCGTCGTAGAACTGCTGGGACTTGGCCCAGTCACTGCAGTTGATACCGAAATGGTCGATCATGCCCAGATCGTGCCACGGGGCACCGACAACGCCGGAGCGACGAACCCGCATGGGTCCGCCGCTCCGGGCGTCGGTCGTGTCAGTTGTCGGCCAGGGTGCGGTAGAGCGCCTTCTTGGCCTCGGCGACCGCGGCGGACAGCGTGCTGACCGCCGTCTTCAGATCGGCCTTCTGCGCGTCGTTTCCGGTGAACTTGATCGTGCGCGCCAGCCCGGCGAGCTCGAACAAATCCTTGCGCAGCTTGATGACATCGCCGAACTTCCCCGCCTGCCCGAGGAAGGCCTGCACCGTCTCGCTGCTGACACCGCGCCAGGCGAGCAGCTGCTCACCGAACTCGGTCAGCGTCGCGACGCCGTCCTCGACCGTGGCCACGCCACGAGCCGCGAGCAGCGAGATGACGAACTCGACCTTGTCCACCGGAGGGGTGAATGCGCCGTCGGTGATCTCCGAAACCCGCTGCGAGAGCTGCTCGGCCGTGGCCGGGCCTTCCTGTAGTAGCGCAGCCGCGGCAATCGCGGCACGCTTGAGACGACCCTTGAAGAAGTGGTGCCCGGCACCCGGCCCGAAGCCGCCGCCGAAACCGCCACCGAAGCCGGGCCCGCAGGCACCGGGACCACCCGCGCCCGGACCGAAGCCCCCGAATCCGGGGCCGAAGCCTCCACCGAAACCGGGGCCGAAACCAGCTGAGAACATCGCATTTCCTTTCGTTGTTTTCGATGCATCTTGTACCTATCACGATACATCGGTTTTGCAATGCCTAGCCGTTCTAACTTCAACTCAAAGCCAACTCACAGATCTGATGACGGCCTGAGTCGTACGTTGTTCACATGAACGCAGCGGGCGTCGCCTACGACATCGTCATTCGCAACGGACTCATCGCCGACGGGTTGGGCGGCGCACCCTTCCAGGGCGATGTCGCAGTTCAGGACGGGTTGATTGCAGCCGTGGGCACGGTCGACGGGACCGGCGCCCGGGAGATCGACGCCACCGGCCTGCTCGTCACCCCTGGCTTCGTCGACCTGCACACGCACTACGACGGACAGGCCATCTGGTCCGACCGGATGACCCCGTCTTCCGCTCACGGCGTAACAACCGCCGTCATGGGTAACTGCGGCGTCGGCTTCGCGCCCTGCCGCCCCGACGACCACGACGTGCTCGTCGACGTGATGGCCGGCGTCGAGGACATCCCCGGCGTCGTGATGGTCGACGGCCTGCCCTGGACGTGGGAGACGTTCCCCGAATTCCTGGACGCCGTCGAGGCGCGGCACCGGGATATCGATGTGGCCGCGTTCCTCCCGCACTCGCCGCTACGGGTGTACGTCATGGGCCGGCGCGGCGTCGACCGCGAGCCCGCCACCCCCGAAGACCTGGCCCTGATGCGCAAGCTCGCGGCCGAGGCCGTGGAGTGCGGCGCGCTGGGCTTCGCGTCGTCGCGACTGACGCTGCACAAAACCTCTGGCGGACAGCCCATTCCGAGCCACGACGCGGCACAGGTCGAGATCGAAGCCATCGCCCGCGGCGTCGCGGACGGCGGCGGCGGACTGATCCAGTTCGTGCCCGACCTGCTGGCCGGTGACTACGAGATCGCGCTGAAAACCGTCTTCGACGTCGCGGCCGACGTCGGCCTGCCGGTGACGTTCACCCTGGCCGTCGGCAATGCCGGGCCGGCCACATTCGAGGACGCGCTGCGGATGGTCGAGAAGGCCAACGCCGACGGCGGGTCGATCTCGGCGCAGATTTTCCCGCGCCCCATCGGCCTGGTCATCGGCCTGGAGTTGTCCGGCAATCCGTTCGTGCTGTACCCGTCGTACCGCGAGATCGCCGATCTACCGCTGGCCGAGCGCGTCGCCGAGATGCGCAGACCCGAAGTACGCCAACGCATCCTGAACGACACCGCAGCTGCCGACGGCCACCCACTGATGTTCGCGGTGCAGGCGTGGGACTACATGTTCCCCCTCGGCACTCCCCCGAATTACGAACCGGCACCGTCGGATTCGATCGCCGCGCGCGCCGCCGCCCGCGGCGTCAGCCCGCTCGAAGAGGCCTACGACCGCGTCCTCGACGACGACGGCCGCGCCATGCTGCTCGTCACCCTCGCCAACTTCCGTGACGGTTCCCTCGACACCGTCGCCGAACTGATCCAGCGCGACGACGTCATCCTGGGCCTCGGCGACGGTGGCGCACACTACGGAATGATCTGCGACGCATCGTTTCCCACCTATCTGCTGACGCACTGGGTCCGCGACCGCGCCGCCTCCCGGCTGGACCTGGCGCACGCCGTGAAGGAACTGACATCGGTACCGGCGCGCGTCGCCGGCCTGAACGACCGCGGCCGAATCGCGGTGGGCTACAAGGCCGATCTCAACGTGATCGACCAGGACGCGCTGACGCTGCACAAGCCCACCATCGAACACGACCTGCCCGCCGGCGGGCGCCGCCTGGACCAGACCGCCGACGGCTACGTCGCGACCATCGTGTCCGGCGAGATCATCGCGGAGAACGGGGTACCCACGGCGGCCCGGCCAGGTCGGTTGGTGCGCGGCCGGCAACCCGCGCCGGCGTGAGCGGCGACCTATCCTGGCCTCATGAGTGTGAAGGTGGATCTGGAAAAACTCGGCGACACCTTGGCCGACTTCCCGTTCGGCTTTCTGATCACCGTCGGTGACGATTTCCGCCCGCACACGGTGGCCGTCGTCCCGACATTCGCCGGCGGCGCGCTGACGATCGAGCCCATCGGTAACACCACGCGGCGCAACGCCGGCGCTCACCCGGCCGTGACGGTGCTGTGGCCGCCGCGCGAACCCACCGGATACTCGCTGATCGTCGACGGCACCGCCGAAGCCACCGACACGGGCCTGCACGTCGTGCCCACCCGCGCAGTGCTGCACCGCAGCCCCGAAGGCGTCCACGACTGCGTGTCACTCAAGGAGACCTGAGTTATCCACAGGCTGACGATTGGGTACTACCGCCGCCCACCGTTGTCGGCTGCTATTGAGCGATGGGGGAAATAGAACAACTGGCGGCTGCGAACGGCGGGGTGGTGTCCGCGGCGCAACTGCGCGCCGCGGGAATGCCGCGCCCAGCAGGCTGGCCGCCGGTGCGGCGCGGCTGGTATGCCGGCCCCTCCGCAAACCCGCAGGTCGTCCGCGCGGTCTCCGCCGGTGGCATTTTGAGCTGTGTCTCTGTGCTACGCCACTACGGCGTCTGGGTGCCAGATTCTGGTTTGCATGTCCGGTATTCGAGGCGGGCCCGCCAATCCCGCCCGAGAGTTCGGTCCTGCCAGCCGTACCGCCTCGATCCACCCATCGTCGGAGCCATCGACCCGATCGACATTGCCGTCGCGTCGGCGGCGCACTGCCTGGACACTGAGGGGCTGATCGTCGTCCTGGACTCGATGCTGAACAAGCAAATGATCGAGATGGCCGACGCGCGGGACATTGTGTCGGCATCGCGCTTTGCGCATCTGAACCTGGCCGAGCGATTGGACCCGAAGAGCGAATCGGGCACGGAGACGATGATCCGATTACGCTTGCGCGCCTTGGGGATCCACCTACAAACCCAAGTGGACATTCCGGGAGTGGGCCGCGTCGACCTTTTGGTGGGCGACCGACTGATCATCGAAGCCGACAGCCGTGAGCACCATCTGTCCAAGTATCAGCCCGACCGGACGAGGGACAGGGTGGCCGTCGGCTTGGGGTTCCTGGCCATGCGACTGACCCATGAGGACGTTGTCTACCGCTGGGATCTGATTCTGGAGGACATTCTGTCGGTGGTCCGCAGGGGTGCACATCACGGCACGATCGCAATGTGACGCTGACAGCGTCACCATCGCAAATACGACCATGGCGGCGCTGTCAGCGTCACACAAGAAAAGGCCCGGCCTCCGAAGAGACCGGGCCTTCCCGTAAGAGCTGGACTTAGAAGTCCATACCGCCCATGCCACCGGTCGGGTCGCCGGCGGGAGCCGCGGCCTTCTCCGGCTTGTCGGCGACGACGGCCTCGGTGGTGAGGAACAGCGCCGCGATGGACGCCGCGTTCTGCAGCGCCGAGCGGGTGACCTTGACCGGGTCGGCAACGCCGGCGGCCAGCAGGTCCTCGTACACGTTGGTCGCGGCGTTCAGGCCGTGACCCGAGGGCAGGTTCGACACCTTCTCGGCGACGACGCCCGGCTCCAGACCACCGTTGAAGGCGATCTGCTTCAGCGGAGCCGACAGGGCGACACGCACGATGTTGGCACCGGTGGCCTCGTCACCCTCGAGCTTCAGCTCGTCGAGAGCCGGAGCCGACTGCAGCAGGGCCACGCCACCACCGGCGACGATGCCCTCTTCGACGGCGGCCTTCGCGTTGCGAACGGCGTCCTCGATGCGGTGCTTGCGCTCCTTGAGCTCCACCTCGGTGGCAGCGCCGGCCTTGATGACTGCAACGCCACCGGCCAGCTTGGCCAGGCGCTCCTGCAGCTTCTCGCGGTCGTAGTCGGAGTCGCTGTTCTCGATCTCGCTGCGGATCTGGGCCACGCGGCCGGCGATGGCCTCGGCGTCGCCGGCACCCTCGACGATGGTGGTCTCGTCCTTGGTCACGACGACCTTGCGGGCCTTGCCCAGCAGGGTGATGTCGGCGGTCTCGAGGGACAGGCCGACCTCTTCGCTGATGACCTGGCCACCGGTGAGGATCGCCATGTCCTGCAGCATCGCCTTGCGACGGTCACCGAAGCCCGGGGCCTTGACGGCGATGGACTTGAAGGTGCCGCGGATCTTGTTGACGACCAGGGTCGACAGGGCTTCGCCCTCGACGTCCTCGGCGATGATCAGCAGCGGCTTGCCCGACTGGATGACCTTCTCCAGCAGCGGCAGCAGGTCCTTGACGGTCGAGATCTTCGAGCTGACCAGCAGGATGAACGGGTCCTCGAGGACCGCTTCCTGACGCTCGGCGTCGGTCACGAAGTAACCCGAGATGTAGCCCTTGTCGAAGCGCATACCCTCGGTGAGCTCCAGCTGCAGGCCGAAGGTGTTGCTCTCCTCGACGGTGATGACACCCTCGTTGCCGACCTTGTCCATGGCCTCGGCGATCAGGTCACCGATGGACTGGTCACCGGCCGAGATACCGGCGGTGGCGGCGATCTGCTCCTTGGTCTCGACCTCCTTGGCGGAAGCCAGCAGACCCTTGGTGACAGCCTCGACGGCCTTCTCGATGCCGCGCTTCAGGCCGAGCGGGTTGGCGCCGGCCGCGACGTTGCGCAGGCCTTCGCGAACCAGGGCCTGGGCCAGCACGGTGGCGGTGGTGGTGCCGTCGCCAGCGACGTCGTCCGTCTTCTTGGCAACTTCCTTGACCAGCTCAGCGCCGATCTTCTCGTACGGGTCCTCGAGCTCGATCTCCTTGGCGATGGACACACCATCGTTGGTGATCGTGGGGGCGCCCCACTTCTTCTCCAGGACGACGTTGCGGCCCTTGGGGCCCAGCGTCACCTTTACGGCGTCGGCGAGGCTGTTCAGGCCCCGCTCGAGGCCACGGCGGGCCTCTTCGTCATACGCAATTGTCTTGGCCATTGCGAAGTAATTCCTCCGGTTGGGAATTGCACGTCTTTGGTCAGGCGCAGCGCCCGCGACGGACGGCCTGGGCTGTGCTCGCAGATGCGGCCCCGGCCTCACTGTCCCGACCTAGCACTCACCTATCGAGAGTGCCAACGTCTTTTTAGCACTCAGGCAGGGCGAGTGCAAGGTTGTTCGCCATCCGCGCAGGCACCGCTTAGCGGCCGGAAATCAGGACGCCGACCGGTACTGCGCCACCTGCGCCGCGTAATCGTCGAGCAGGCGCAGCGATTCGTCCTTGCCGACCGACGGCAGGAACAAACCGAGCTGGCCGAAGCCGAGGTCTTCAGCGGTACGCCAGTAGTCCGGTTTCAGGGGTGCACCGAACATCGCGAGTGGCACGTCGTAGTCCGCGCCCGAGCGCAACTGCGCCGTTCGTTCCGCCAGCACGTCCCTGGGGAAAGGATTCGAAATCCAGCCCGCACGGTGACGCAGCACCCGCTTGACGGTGGCATCGGAGTTGCCGCCGACATAGATGGGCGGATGCGGTTTCCGGACCGGCTTGGGCCTGCAGTACGACGCATCGAAGTTGACGAATTTGCCGTGATATTCGGCGGGCTCGGTGGTCCACAGCGCCGTGATGGCTTCGATGCTCTCGTCCAGCCGGGCGCCACGAGTTTTCGGATCGGTGCCGTGGTCCCGCATCTCCTCGAGGTTCCAGCCGGCACCGACGCCGAAGATGAACCGGCCACCGGAGATGAGATCGATGCTGGCGGCCTCTTTGGCCGTGTGGATCGGATCCCGCTGGATGAGCAGGGCGATGCCGGTGAACAGCTCGATGGTCGACGTCACCGCCGCCGCCGCGGCAAGCGTCACGAACGGGTCGAGCGTGTTGTAGTACCAGGGCGGCAGCTCCCCACCGTTCGGATACGGCGACTCACGGCTCGCGGGAATGTGACTGTGCTCGGCGACGATGAGCGACGCGAAGCCGCGCTCTTCGATCGCGCGGGCCAGCGAAACCGGATCAATACTGTCGTCATCGACGAAGGTCGAGATCCCGAACTTCATACGGCCGACGCTACTGACGGGGCCGGAGTCCGTCCATCATCAATTCGACGACGCGGTCAGCGGCGTCGGCGCTGTACCGCTGCGCGGCGTTCGCCGCCACGAGCAGCGTCTTCACATCCGAGGCCGTGACGTCCGCCCGAACGGCGCCGGCGCCCTGGGCGGCGGCCAGCAGTTCACCCAGCAGCGCCAGGAATTCCTCTTCGACATCGGGCACCAGGGCGTGGACGTCGATCCCGAGGCCGGCAAGTGCGTCGACCAGGCCCTGATCGGTTTCGCCCCACCGAACCATCGACCGCAGGAAGTCGAACAGCGCGTCGCCCGGCGCGTCCGACGCCAGGCACGCCCGGCCGGCCCCCATGACCGTTTCCAGCCGATCCTCGATCACCGCGCGGTAGAGGTCGTCCTTGGTCGGGAAGTGCCGGTAGACGGTGCCGGCGCCGACGCCGGCCCGCCGGGCGATCTCGTCGATGGGCACGGAAAGGCCCTCGTCGGCGAAGGTTTGATAGGCGACTTCCAGCACGCGAGCGCGGTTCCGGGCCGCGTCGGCCCGCAGTGGCCTCTTCGGTTTGCAGATCATCATGCTCCCGGGAACAAATTAAACGGGGCGACCGTTCCGGATAGGTGAAGCATCCGGGGCGCTCGCCCCGGATAAGGCCCAGGCTACCGAGGAACCGTCATGACCAAGTGGACCACCGCCAACATCCCCGACCAGACCGGACGCACCGCCGTCATCACCGGCGCCAACACCGGCCTCGGCTACGAGACCGCAGCAGCGCTCGCCGCCAAGAACGCACACGTCGTGCTCGCCGTCCGCAATCTCGACAAGGGCAAGGACGCCGTCGACCGCATCCGGCAGGCCACGCCCGACGCCGACGTCGCCCTTCAGGAACTCGACCTCAGCTCGTTGCAGTCGGTTCGCGAAACCGCCGAACAGCTGAAGTCCGAATACCCGGCGATCGACCTGCTGATCAACAACGCCGGCGTGATGTGGACGCCGAAACAGACCACCGCCGACGGGTTCGAGATGCAGTTCGGCACCAACCACCTGGGACACTTCGCATTGACCGGACTCCTGCTCGACCAGCTGCTGACGGTGCCCGGCTCACGCGTCGTGACGGTCAGCAGCCTGGGCCACCGGATTCGCGCCGCCATCCACTTCGACGACCTGCAATGGGAACGCCGCTACAACCGAGTGGAGGCCTACGGCCAGTCCAAGCTCGCCAACCTGCTCTTCACGTATGAACTGCAGCGCCGGCTGACGGGCGCCGAGACCGTCGCCCTCGCCGCACACCCGGGCGGGTCGAACACCGAACTGGCGCGGCACGTGCCGGTGCCGCCCGCCGTCCTGGCACCCGTCGTCGACCGGCTGTTCCAGAGCGCCGCGATGGGCGCCCTACCCACCCTGCGCGCCGCCACCGACCCCGCCGCGTTCGGCGGCCAGTACTACGGACCCGACGGACGGTTCCAGCAGACCGGGCACCCGAAGGTCGTCGGCTCGAGCGACCAGTCCCATGACACCGAGCTGCAGCAGCGGCTGTGGGCGGTGTCCGAGGAACTGACCGGGGTCACCTTCCCGGTCTGAGCAAGGAGTCCTGTGGGTTGCACGCCAGGAGGTTTCGCGCAACCCACAGGGCCACCCATCCCCACCGGACCACGAGCCTGAACATGCGGTGCCGCCACGCCCCAACCGCACCCGGCAGGGGCCGTCACATGAGCGTTGCGCTGCACCGACAGTGATTACCGGTTGCGCACAATAGAACTGAACGTGTTCTAAGTAGCAGCCAAGCGCCATCGCGTCCGCAGCTCGCCACCAGGCGCGCTTGCCAACCATCAAAGTCCCGTCGGGCACCAAAATATGCAATAAGGCCGACTTCTCCGCAGGTGAGAACGCCTTTTTCAAGATCGTCCCGGTACCGGCGGTCCGCGATATGAACGGCCGCTCACTTTCCTCAAGATGTTCCCAGCTTGCGATTACGGGTGTTAGTCTCCCCACGTTTATTGACGGGGGTGGTGTTTCTCACACCCGACGCACGAGGAGGATCGTGGGCAAGCACAGGGCAGTGGGGACGAACAGCTGGTGGAGCGCCGCCGGGCCGCTCGCGGCCGCGGGGTTGACGAGCGCGGCATTCGCCAGCGCCGGCGTCATGCTGCTGCTGGGACCCGATTCTCCGACGATGCAGTCGGTGACCGCGGACATCCGGCTCGTCAACACCGAGAGCTCCACCGGCGACAGCGGCTCCAAGTCGAGCAACTCCGGCGCCACCAAGACCACGGACAGCAAGACCAAGAACCCGAGCAAGCCCAAGCCGACGAAGCCGTCCACGAAGCCGACGCCGTCGACCGAGCCCGGTGACACCTCTTCGCCCGGTTCCACGAGCGGCACCCCGCGCAACCCGCGTCAACAGGCGCAGGACCGGATGCGCCAGTACGCCGACGAAGCCAGAAAGGCGCTCAACGATCTGGCGAAGGGCCCCAAGGTAAAGCCCACCCCGGGCAACAAGCCCAAGCACGCCAGCACCCCTGACGGCACCTCGAGCGCCTCGACCGGTAGCTCCAACGCCGGCACCCCCGGTACTCGCCCCGCACGGGGCCCGCAGTCAACTGCCGGGGTGTCCACCGACGGCACTGCCGGCGGACGCAAGGCCACCGCACCCGGCACCAAGCCGACGGCACCGAACCCCACGACCAGCCCGGCCGGCGCCACGACCCCGACGGTTCCGAGTGGCCCGTCCATCTCGTCGGGCGCGGCTACCCCGGGAACCGGGGCGGTCATGACGGCCCCCACGAGCAGGCCGTTCAACCCGATCACCGGCCTGCTGTCCGCCGTCGGCCTGGGCACCATGCTGGCTCCCGACGCGCCGACCCATCCCGACCAGATGCCCGGCGTCTGGGCCGTGATGGCCTGGGTGCGTCGCCAGGTGGAGTACGGCGTCGTCGCCAACAAGCGCCTGCACCCGGCAGCCGCGGCTGCCGTGTCCGCCACGGCCCCGCCGACCGCGGCCAAGCCGCTGAGCGCCGTCAACCCGCTCGCGGCGGCCAACCCCACGGCTGCGCCCGCACCTGAGGCCGCGGTCAACCCGCTGGCTGCCGTCAACCCACTGGCTGCCGTCAACCCGCTCGCCGCAGTCGGCCCGCTGGCGCTGCCCACGTTCGTCGACCCGACGGTCATCGTCGCCAACTGGATTTACCAGAACGTGCACTTCGGCGTGCAGGCCTGGATCAACAGCCCCATCGGCTTCGTGGTCGACACCGGCATCAACCTGTTGGCCGGCCAGTACCTGATCGGCAACGGCGCCAACGGCAACGTGATCAACCCCAACGGCGGCAACGGCGGTCTGTGGTTCGGTGACGGCGGCAAGGGTTACTCGAGCGGCCTTCCCGGCGTCACCGGCGGCAACGGCGGCAACGCCCGCGGCTTCGGCAACGGCGGCGCGGGCGGTGCCGGCTACTCGGGCTTCGGCATCTTCACGCCGACGGCCGGCGGTAACGGCGGCAACGCCGGCGGGATCGGTCATGGCGGCGCGGGCGGTAAGGGCGGCGACGGTGCCAACGGCGCCGACGGCCTTGCCGCGCTGGGCCAGAACGGCGGCAACGGTCAGACCGGCGCCAACGGCGGCATCGGCGGCAATGGCGGCCACATCTTCGGCATCGGCGGACGCGGTGGCGCCGGCGGCAAGGCCGGCAACGGCGGTAACGGTGGCTCGGGCGTCCTCGGTGGCGGAGCCCTCGGCGGCGGCGGAAACGGCGGAAACGGCGGCAACGGTGGCGTCGGCGGCAAGGGCGGCCAGAAGGTCGGGCTGATCGGTACGGTCGGCGCCGGCGGCACGGGCGGCGCGGCCGGATACGGCGGCAACGGCGGCAACGGCTCCGACGGCAGTTCGTCGCTGATCCCCGACGGCGGCAAGGGCGGCGACGGCGGCAACGCCGGTACCGCAGGCGCCGGCGGCTTCAACGGCAGCGGCAAGAAGCAGGCCGCGACCGGCAACGCCAGCGCGACCGGCGGCAACGGCGGTAAGGGCGGCAACGGATTCGACACCATCACCGCGATCGGCGTCGCGGGCAATGGCGGCGCCGGCGGCAACGGCGGCTCGGGTGGAACGGCGGGCAACGGCGGTAACGGCGGAGCGGGCGGCACTGGCGGCAACGGCGCCAATGGCCTTGCCGCACTTGGGGAGAACGGCCCCAACGGCGGCAACGGCGGCGCGGGCGGCAACGGTGGCGCGGGCGGTACCCAGTCCGGCAACGGCGGCAAGGGCGGTGCCGGTGGCGACGCAGGCAACGGCGGCAGCGGCGGCTCGGGTGTCCTCGGTGGCGGAGCCCTCGGCGGCGGCGGTAACGGCGGCAGCGGTGGCAACGGCGGCGGTGGCGGCAAGGGCGGCGCGGCAGCCCACGGCACCGTGGGGGCCGGCGGCACCGGCGGCGCAGCCGGAAACGGCGGCAACGGCGGCAACGGCTCCGACGGCAGCTCGTCGCTGATCCCCGACGGCGGCAAGGGCGGCAACGGTGGCAACGCCGGCACCTCGGGCGCCGGCGGCTTCAACGGCGCAGGTGTCAGCCAGGCCGCGAATGGCGCGGGCGGCAACGGTGGCAACGGCGGTAAGGGCGGCAACGGGTTCAACACCATCACCGCGATCGGCGTGGCCGGTAACGGCGGCGCCGGCGGTAACGGTGGTTCCGGCGGATCCAACGGCAACGGTGGCAACGGCGGCGCGGGCGGTATCGGCGGTAGCGGCGCCGATGGCCTTGCCGCACTTGGCGAGAACGGCCCCAACGGCGGCAACGGCGGTGCCGGTGGCATCGGTGGCGCCGGCGGCACCAACGCCGGTAACGGCGGCACCGGCGGTGTCGGCGGCGCGGGTGGCAATGGCGGCAGCGGCGGCTCGGGCGTCCTCGGTGGCGGAGCCCTCGGCGGCGGCGGCAAGGGCGGCAACGGCGGTAACGGCGGCGTCGGTGGCAAGGGCGGCGCGGCAGCCCACGGCACCGTCGGTAGCGGTGGCAAGGGCGGCGCAGCCGGAAACGGCAGCGACGGCGGCAACGGCTCCGACGGAAGTTCCTCGCTGATCCCCGACGGCGGCAAGGGCGGTGATGGCGGCAATGCCGGCACCTCGGGCGCCGGCGGCTTCAACGGCGCGGGCGTCAACCAGGCCGCCAGTGGGGCGGGCGGCAACGGTGGCAACGGCGGTAAGGGCGGCAACGGGTTCAACACCATCACCGCAGTCGGCGTGGCCGGTAACGGCGGCGCCGGCGGTAACGGTGGTTCCGGCGGATCCAACGGCAACGGTGGCAACGGCGGTGCCGGTGGCATCGGTGGCAACGGCGCCAATGGTCTTGCCGCACTTGGCGAGAACGGCCCCAACGGCGGCCACGGCGGTGCCGGTGGCATCGGTGGCGCCGGCGGCACCAACGCCGGTAACGGCGGCACCGGCGGTGTCGGCGGCAAGGGCGGTAATGGCGGCAGCGGCGGCTCGGGCGTGCTCGGCGGCAACACCGGTGGTTCCGGTGGTGTGGGCGGTAACGGCGGCGCCGGCGGCAAGGGCGGCGCGGCCGCCCACGGCACCGTCGGCAACGGCGGCAAGGGCGGCGCAGCCGGAAACGGCGGCACCGGTGGCGCCGGGTCGGACGGCATTTCGTCGATCCAGCGCAACGGCGGCACGGGCGGTGCCGGTGGCGCCGCGGGCAACGCCGGGGCCGGCGGCTTCAACGGCGCCGGCGTCAACCAGGCCGCCAACGGTGTGGGCGGTAACGGCGGGGACGGCGGCAAGGGCGGCAACGGCTTCGACGCCCTCACGATCCTGGGCACCGCGGGCCGTGGTGGCGACGGCGGCGCCGGCGGTGCGGGCGGCCTGACCGGCAACGGCGGCGCGGGTGGCGCCGGCGGTACCGGTGGCAACGGCGCCGACGGGACCATCGGGGCATCGCTGGGAGCCACCGGCCTGTCCGGCACCAGCGGTGGTGCCGGCGGTAACGGTGGCGTCGGCGGCGCGGGCGGCACGGTCTCGGGCGTCGGCGGTGCGGGCGGCGTCGGCGGCACCGGTGGCACCGGCGGAAACGGCGGCGTCGGCGGCCTTCCGGCTTTCGGCTCCAACAACGCGGCCGGTATCAGCGGCGGTGGTGGCTTCGGAGGCACGGGTGGCGCCGGCGGCGTCGGTGGCAACGGTGGTGCCGGCGGATTCTCCGCGAACGGCATCGACGGAGCCGGCGGCAATGGTGGCGTCGGCGGCAATGGTGGCCTCGGCGGCGACGGGCAGGACGGCGCGAACGGCATTCCGTTCATCAACGGCAACGCCGGTGCCACCGGCGGCGTCGGTGGCCACGGCGGCGCCGCAGGCGCCGGCGGTAATGGCGGCTCCTCTGGCGACAACGTCGGTGGTGTCGGCGGTAACGGTGGCATCGGCGGTGCCGGTGGCACCGGTGGCGACGGCGGCAATGGCTACAACGACAACATCACCCAGTGGGGCAACGGTGGCAACGGCGGAGCCGGCGGCACCGGTGGTACCAGTGGCAATGGCGGTAACGGCGGCACCGGTTCGATAACCGGCGCCGGCGGCAACGGTCCCGCCGGTGGCGCGGGCGGCGCGGGCGGTTCGGGCGGCGCCAACGGCGGCCACGGCACGCACGACGGCACCGATGGCGCCACGGGCGCCGGCGGCGCCAGTGGTTCCGGCGGCACCGGCAACCCGGCCGGCGGCTCCGGAGTCCTGATCTAGCCACGAATGACGAATGCGGTGTGGCGCCGGTCGGCGCCACACCGCATTCGTCTGTTCAGGACGGCCCGTGCCGTCACCTGCGCAGGTCCAACAACTCCTCCTGGAACCCGCCGAACCGTCGGCCCGGTTCGACGAGATGCACTTCGAGAATCCAATGACATTGCCGCCCTTGGGAATCCAGTCGCCGCATCGGCAGGTCCGAGCCGGGCGCCACATAGGAGTCGATCTCGTGGCCACGAATCTTCTCGTGTGGAAACTCCCCGACGAGGTGCCCGGCGATCGCGCCGCCGAATTCCCAGCCGGCAGCGCGGCTCAACCCGACGACGTGGTCGAACAACTGCGCGCCGGTGATGTCCGGGGTCGACTCGAAGTGCGCCCGCGCCGCTTCCCACACCTTCGGTAAGTCGTTGCGCAAGGCCAACTTTCGCGGATCGTCGCCGAGCACGAAGGTACGGCCGAAGTCGGCTTCCCACTCTTCGAAGAGCGGGCCGAGGTCGACGAACACGATATCGTCGTCGGTGATCACCCGGTCCGGCGGATTGTCCCGCGCGGTCGCGAGCGTGTTCTCGCCGCCATGGACGATCCGCTTGTGCCAGTGCCGGGTGACGCCGAGGATTTCGGCCGCCAGATCACGGATCTCGTCGGTCACCTGACGCTCGCCGACGCCCGGCCGGATCAGCCCGCGTTCTTCGATGGCGGCGAACAGTTCCGCCGCTTTGTCCTGAGCATCCAGAAGCCGCGCGGCGCGCATGCCCTCGTCAAACTTCTCCACCGCACCGATGCTAGGCGGGCCGCACGAACTCCCACCCGGCCGCCCGCATATCGGCGATGGCCCCGGCGTAGCCGGCCGCGGTACCCGAGCCCGGGTGGTTCATGTGGGAGATGACGATGGAACCGGGCTGCGCTCCAACGACATTCGCGCGCACCCGGCCCGCGGGCAAGGTGGCGCCGCAATCACCGTTGACGCTGAACCCGAGCGGCTGCAGCCCGAGGTCGCGCACGATCTGCACGGCGACATCGTCGTAGTGCGCGGTGCCGGGCCGGAACCAGGTGGGTGCCCGGCCGGTCAGTGCGGTGAGCTTCAGCTGGTTGCCCCACACCTCGTCGACGACCTCGGCGGCCGACCGCGTGCCGGCGATGCCGTAGGCGGCCCGGCCGGTCACCGACAGCGGCACATGACGGGTGCCGTGGTTGCCGATCTCGAACAACGGGTTGGCGGCCAGCTGTTCGGCGCGGTCGGGGTGCTGGTCGATCCACCGGGAATTGAAGAAGAGCACCGCGGGCACGTTGTTGCGCTGCAACGTGTCGAGCAGCGCGTCGTCGACACCGCCGCGGCAGGCGTCGAACGTCAGCGCGAGCTGACGCCCGCGGGCCGGGATCGACGTGACGATCCCGGGCAGCGCCATCCCCCATTGCGTCGGCACCCGCCGCGCGTACTGGCCGGCGACGGCGCTCGGATCCTGCGCGGCCACGCTCGGCGCGGCCAGCGCCAGCGAACCGGCAGCTGCGGCCCCAGCAGCCAGGAAGGCGCGTCTGGTTATCACCGCACGGACGCTAGGCCGGGACTCTGAACAACGCGTGTCCGCAGCCTGTGAGTTCGCCCCGAACCGCGTGAACGGCGGGCCGTCCTATGGTGAGAGTCGAGGAGCCAGACGCTCGATGGCCACCAGGAGTCGATCATGTCGTTGGTAGTACCGCCTTATCCCCCGGCCCGGTACACATCCGCTCAACCAGAAGTCAGTGCCACGCTGCGGCGCGGTGACGAGCCGCCCGACTACGACTCACACGGCGTGATCCAGTACCACTACCTCGCGAACCAGAAGAAGACCGCGGGCGACTACGGCCTGTACCGCGTCGACATCGTGCCGCGCGGCGGTGGCCCGGGCCCACATTTCCACCGCGCCATGTCCGAGGCGTTCTTCGTGCTGTCCGGCACCATGACGCTGTACGACGGCACCGACTGGGTGCAGGCCGGCCCCAACGACTTCCTCTACGTCCCGCCGGGTGGCATCCACGGTTTCCGCAACGAGGCCGACGAGCCTGCGTCGGTTCTGATGCTGTTCGCCCCGGGTGCACCCCGCGAGGCCTACTTCGAGGGGTTCGGCCAACTCGCCGACATGACGGACGACGAACGTCGCGAGTGGTTCATCAAGCACGACAACTTCTTCGTGGAATAACGCCCGGCGGCCGGGCCTCGGACCGGCGTTCCTCTCGAGCCGTGCACATTGAGTCATTTGTCTCTACCGGCCAGTAACACAAACATCCCATGATGTGCGTTGCCGTCAATATTTGTTCGATCCGTGATCGAACCGACGGAAAAGTCAGGTAGACGCTGCCGCCACCATCCGGCCGCAGCGAATGAGAGGAAACCCATCTTGCACGCCGCCGTTCGATCGTCCGTCCTTTCCGGAGCCACCCTGCTGACGGCGGGAGCCATCGCAGTCACTCCCGTCCAACCACTGGCCCACATGCCGTCGCTCCCGTCGATCAGTCACGCGGTGTCGACTGCCGCCGTCAACCTGACCAGCAGTCCGTTCGACCTGTACGGCCAGGTTTTGAAGACCGCCGCCGGCAACCTGCAGGCCGACGTGAAGTCCTACCTGGACATGGGGCTGTTCCCGATCCTGCGTCAGATTCTGACCAACCAGGTCGGCACCATGACCGGTCTGGTCAACGCCCTCGGCGAGAGCGGCAAGGCCGTGGCCACGGCGCTGACCAAAGAGGTGCCCGGCTACCTCGGGGCCGCGTTCAGCGACCTCGGCAAGGCCAACGTCGAGGGCGCGCTCAACAACCTCCAGCTGGCGATCGTGCTGCCCATCTTCGCCGCGATCAACCCGATCGGGCCCCTGCCCAAGGCCCTCGGCAACCTGATTTCGCAGCCGCTGCAGAGCGTCATCAACATCGCCAACGATCTGCCGAACATCATGCTCGAGCTCGGCGTCGGCCTCATCGGACCGGTCGCCAGCACCCTGGGCGCCATGGGGACCGCCACGCAGAACGTCATCAACGCGATGAAGGCCGGCGACCTCGGCAAGCTGGCGACCGCCGTCATCCAGGCGCCCGCCACCGTCATCGACGGCCTGCTCAACGGTGGCTACGGCCCCAACCTCGGTGCGCTGCTGGGACTCAACATCCCCGGCTTCAACATCTACGGCGGCGGCCTGTTCGGCGGCGGGGCAACCGTCCCCGGCGGCACCACGATCGCCGGTACGGTGCAGGCCATCGTCGCCGTCGTGAAGTCGATCCTCAACGACATCACCCCCGCCAAGCCGGCTGCGGCTGCCGCAACGACCACCACCAAGGCCGTCTCCGATATCGCCGCCGTGCCCTCCACCACCGCCACGACGGTGACGCTGAGCACCGCCGCGGCGACGAAGGCCGGCGCGACCGACACCGCGAGCACCGACAAGGTCAAGGCGACCGGCTCGACGAGCGAGTCGACCGGTCCGGCGACCGAGGGCACGACCAAGGCCGGTGAGACCAAGGCCGGCGAGACCACCGGCACCGACGGCAAGGCCACGGACTCGGCGTCGGCCGGTGGCACCAAGCCCGGTGACAGCAAGACCGGTGACAGCAAGACGGGTGACACCAAGACCGGCGACACCAAGACGGGTTCCAGCTCCAGCTCCAGCAGCTCGGGCTCGTCCTCGTCCTCCTCGTCGTCGTCCTCGGGCAGCGATGGCACCAAGACGACCACCCCCGGCCGCAAGGGCCATCAGGGCAAGGCGGGCTCCGACTCCGGTTCGAGCGCCGGCGCCGGCACGGGTTCGTCGTCGAGCTCTTCGGGTTCGGCGTCGGGATCGGACTCGGGCGCCAAGGGCGGCAGCACCAAGGGTGGCAGTGACAAGGGCTCGCACACCGGCTCGAAAAGCAAGTCGAAGTCGCACAGCGCGGCCTGACGCGTGAGACCGGTCGGCGGCGGCGGATTTTCCGTCGCCGCCGACTTTCCGTTTGCGGACCTCAGGGACGGTCGCTCGTCCAGCCGGCTGGGCGCGCCACATCATGAATCTGATGGCGGCTGGTGACACCGAGCTTGGGGAACGACCGATACAGGTGGTTGGACACCGTTCGCACCGACAGGTTCAAGATGCTCGCGATCTGCGGGTTGGTGTACCCCTCGCTGACGAGGTAGACGACGTTGTGTTCCTGCGAGCTCAATGTGCCGGTCTGCACCGACGACGAATGCGGTCGCACCCCGGCCGCCCGCAACTCACGGGTGCACAGGTCGACCCACGGCGCCGCGCCGAGGTCCTGCATGACGGTCAGGGCCGCGGCCAATTGATGCTGGCAGTCCCGGCGCCGTCGGTGCCGGCGCAGCCATCCAGCGTAACTGATGCGCAGCCGCGCCCGCTCGAACGGCCACCGGTTGCCTGCCGGATCGGCGAGCGCCTCGACATAGCGCGCCCCGGCGGTCTCTGGATTGAGGACGGCGTCCGCATGCGCGACCAGCTGGGTCAACCGCGGTGACACGGATCTGGGTAGATGACTCACAATCCGGGTCAGTTGTTCGCGGGCCCGGTCGATGCGGCCCGTCAGCACCGCGGCCTCGGCGTAATCCGCCAACGCCAGATACGACGCATATGCGTGCAGCGGCAATCCGGACTCGTCGAACAGCTCCGCCAGTTCGGCGTGGGCGGTCGTGTCCTGGTTCTCGGCCAGGGCGATCGAACCCGCGATGTGGTGCATCCACGCCGCCAGCGCGGGCCGGTCCCGGAAATCTGCCAACGCCGCGGCCGACTTGAGGCGCGCACGGCCGGTGGCGATCTGCCCGCGCCGGGCCGCCACGGTGGCGATCACCAGATCCGCGATCCGCGCGACGACCGGAACGCCGGCGACGGCCGCCGAGGAACTCATGGTGGTTGCCGCGTCGACGGCCTCGTCCCAGCGGCCCGATTCGACGAAGGCCCAGGACAGGGCGGTCGAGGCCAAGCCACCGAAGCGCGGCGCCAGCGCTCCGGTGTGCGCGCCGCGCAGGCAGCGCACCGCCAGGTCAGGTTCGCCGGCGAGCCAGGCCGCCGCCCCGACCGCGGTGAGCCCGACGGCGTCGCCGACCCGGCCGGACAGCGCGACGATCTCCGGCGACATCAGATGGGCCCGGTGCGGATCGGTGGCGGTACGGATCCAGAGCCGGTCGGCGAGGGCGGGCACGTTCCGGGGTGCCGCGGTGTCCTCCAACTGCCGCAGCAGGCGGGTGACACCACATCGCCCCGCGGCGTCGTCGGCGATGAAGGTGACCGTCGCGGCCACCCGCAGCGACTCCCAGGCGACCGCCGGAGCGACGTCGATCGCCAGGCCGGCCGACTCCAGCAGCAGGTCCAGCACCCGCTGGTTGTCGGCATCCCAGCAGCGCGCCGATCCCAACTCGGTGTGGGCGCGCACCCGGGAGATGACGTCATCGACGCCGTCGAGCGCACACCGGCTCAGCGCCGCGGCCCAGTGCGGGTCGCCGGCGTTGCGGGCCAGGGGCGCGGCGCGCACCAGATGCCGGGCATGTTCGCCGATATCGGTGGTCAGCATCGCCGCGCGCTGCATGGTCACGGCGGCGGCCAGGTAGCCATCCCGGCGCAGCACCTCGTCGCAGGTGTCGGCCAGCTGCGCGGCCAGCGCATCGTCGGGCTTGAGCGCCGCTTGCGCGCGATGCCAGACCTGCCGGTGCGGTAGCGCGGCCAGGGCATCGGCGAGCCTGAGATGTGCCGCCGAGCGGGCTGCCGCCGGGGCCCGGTGATACGCCGCGGACCGCAGCAGCGGATCGAGGAACCGCACGCCGCCGGGCTCGACCCGGACGATCCCGGCGATCTCGGCCGGGGCGAGGACCTCGGGGTCCGCCAGTGCCGCGGGCATCAGATGCCGCAGATCGTGGTCGGAGGCCGCCGCGAGCACGAGCAGCGCGGCCCGCGTCGTTCCGGGCAGCAGTGCAAGGCGGCGGCTGTAGAAACCGAGGCTCGCGGCGGGCAGCGCCAGGGGCTCGGCGGCGGGGCCCACCGTGAGGTCAGCGGCCGCGGCGGTCTCGGCGAAGGCGATGACGGCCGCGGGGTTGCCCGCGGCGGCCGTCAGCACCTGCTCGCGGCGCAAGCCCCGCGGTACCGATGGCTGCCGGTCGAGCAGCACGGCAGCGTCACCGCGCTCGAGCGGCGAAAGTTCGATCTCGACGGCGCGGCCGTCCCCGCTGAGGATCTTTCCGGCCGTGGCCGGGATCGCCAGCACGACGGTCAACGACCGCCCTGCGCTGCGACGGGCCGCGAATATCATCGCCGTGCGCGACGGGGCGTCGAGCCACTGCCCGTCGTCGATGCAGACCAGGACCGACTGCCGTTTCTCCACCGCGTCCAGGAGGCCGAGCAGCGCCATGGCGACCCGGACGGTCTCGAGTTGCTCCCCGCTGGGCGACCGCAGCGCCTCGTCGATGACGCGCTGGTACTGCCGCGCCTCGTCGCCCCAGCAGCCCAGGGCGTGCACGAGCTGGTGGACGCCGGCGAACGGGGTATCGGCTTCACCCGGCGTTCCGGCGATCGACAGCACCCGGAACCCGAGCTCACATGCGTGCCGGCAGGCGACGTCGAGCAGTGCGGTCTTGCCGGACCCGGCGGCACCGGACACCACCACGGTGCGCCCGCGCGGGGTGTCGCTGATCGCGGCCATCAACCGCGAAAGTTGTTCGCCGCGACCGACGAGTTCCGGGGGCGGCGCGGCCAACCGTTCCGGACAGGGCTCAGCGACCACACCACCTCCTGTGATCCACGTCCCACCCGATGCCGAACGTTAGGCAGGCCTCACCTCACTGTCAACTAATTAGTTAGTTAGCAAACGCCGACCCGGCAGCTAAAATCTCCGGAATGGGCCACCCGCGAGATTCCGACGCCACGCGCGCGCGGCTGCTCTGCGCGGCGACCACCGAATTCGCCCAGTACGGCATCGCCGGAGCGCGGGTTGATCGCATCGCCGCCAACGCCGGCGCCAACAAGGCGCAGATCTATCACTACTTCGGCAGCAAAGATCAGCTGTTCGACGCCGTCTGGGCCGCGATGACGCAGAAGTTCTTCGCCGACAGCCCGGTGGTCGCCGACGACCTGCCCGCGTACGCCGCCCATCTGATCGATGTCTATGCCGGCCAGCCCGAAGTCGGCCGGCTGATCTCCTGGCACCGGCTGGAGCGAGCCGACGACACCGCCGCGGGGTTTCCCGGCGAGACGATGCACGAACAGATCGCGTCCATCGCCGCCGCCCAGGCCGACGGCAAGCTCACGGGTGAGCTGCCCGCGCCGGTGCTGTTCACCCTGGTGCTCACCATCGCGTCGATGTGGCACAACCTCAGCCCCACGCTGCTCGCCGTGATCGGCATCGACGACCATGCCCAGCGCAAGGCCATCGTCTGCGACGCGGTGACGCGCCTGATCAGCACCTCGGCCGGCGACACCGACGAGCCGAGCGCCAGGACACGCCGGGCAAATGTGCATCCGCCAAACCCGTTGCCCTAGACTGCCCTTCGACCAAGGAGGAGTCTTCGGGTGCGGGCTTATGCAGCGCCCAGCACCCAGGCTTTGCGGGGCTGGCAGCGTCGGGCTTTGGTGCGGTATCTGACCGCCAAGCCACGTGATTTTCTTGCGGTCGCGACCCCGGGCGCAGGCAAAACGACCTTCGCGCTGCGGATCGCCGGCGAGCTGCTGACGGAGCGCACCGTCGACCAGGTTGTGGTCGTCGTCCCGACCGAGCACCTCAAGACCCAGTGGGCGGAAGCCGCGGCGCGCGTCGGCATGGCGCTCGATCCCAAGTTCAGCAACTCGACGGGCCAGACGTCGTCGGACTACCACGGCATCGTCGTCACCTATGCCCAGGTGGCCAGCCACCCGACGAAGCACCGGGTGCGCACCGAGAACCACAAGACCCTGGTGATCTTCGATGAGGTCCACCACGGCGGCGACTCGAAGAGCTGGGGCGAGGCCATCCGCGAGGCCTACGACGACGCGACGCGGCGCCTCTGCCTGACCGGGACCCCGTTCCGGTCCGACGACAGCCCCATCCCCTTCGTGCAGTACGAGCCCGACGGCAGCGGCCATCAGCAGTCGGTGGCCGACCACACCTACGGCTACTCCGATGCGCTCGCCGACGGCGTGGTCCGCCCGGTGGTGTTCATGGCGTACTCGGGCGAGGCCCGCTGGCGCGACAGCGCCGGCGAGGAGCACGCGGCCCGCCTCGGCGAACCGCTCACCGCCGAGCAGACGGCCCGGGCCTGGCGCACCGCGCTGAACCCCGAGGGTGAATGGATGCCCGCGGTGATCGCGGCGGCCAACAAGCGGCTGGGCCAGTTGCGGCAGAGCATCCCGGACGCCGGCGGCATGATCATCGCCACCGACCAGACCACGGCGCGTGCCTACGCCAAGCTGTTGCACACCATCACGGGCGAGGAGGCGACGGTCATCCTGTCGGATGACCCGACGGCATCGGCCCGCATCTCGCAGTTCTCCGAGGGCACCAGCCGCTGGCTCGTCGCGGTCCGCATGGTGTCCGAGGGCGTCGACGTGCCGCGCCTCGCGGTCGGGGTGTACGCCACGAGTGCGTCGACCCCGCTGTTCTTCGCGCAGGCCATCGGCCGGTTCGTGCGCCTGCGCCGCAAGGGCGAGACGGCCAGCATCTTCCTGCCGTCGGTGCCGAACCTGCTGGAGCTGGCCAGCGAGCTGGAGCGCGAGCGCAACCACGTGCTCGGCAAGCCGCACCGCGTGTCCGACGGACTCGACGACGAACTGCTCGAGCAGGCGCAGAAGAAGGAAGACGAGAAGTCGGAGCTGGAGAACGGCTTCGAGATGCTCGGGTCGGACGCCGAGCTGGATCAGGTGATCTTCGACGGCTCGTCGTTCGGTACCGCGACGGAGACCGGCAGCGACGAGGAAGCCGACTACCTGGGCATCCCGGGCCTGCTCGACCCCAGCCAGATGCGTGACCTGCTCAGCAAGCGCCAGGACGAGCAGCTGCAGAAGCGCAGCGCCAAGGCCGCCGCCACGGGCGCGCCGCCCCCACCCATGACGACGCACGGCCAGCTGCGCGAGCTGCGCAAGGAGCTCAACCTGCTGGTGTCGGCGTTCCACCACCGCACCGGCAAGCCGCACGGCTGGATCCACAACGAGTTGCGGCGCCGGCACCCCGGTCCGCCGGTGGCCGCCGCGACCCGCGAGCAGCTGCAGGACCGCATCGCCGCGATCCGGAACATGCAGCGCGAGCTGACGGCCTAGAGCCGTTAGAGCCCCAGCAGCTCCGGCAGATCGGCGACGGAGTCGACCACATAGTTCGGCTGCATCGCGAATTCGTCTGCGGCCCAACGGTCCAGCGTGTCCTGGCGGAACTTGCCGGTGCGCACCAGCACGCCGGTCATCCCGACGACCTGGGCCGCGAGGACGTCGTTGTTGAGGTCGTCGCCGACCATGTACATCTCTTCGGGTTCGACGCCGAGCCGGGCGGCCGCGGCCAGGAACCCGGCGGGTGCGGGCTTGCCGACGGCGGTGCCCTGATAGCCGGTGGTCTGTTCCAGCCCGGCCAGGTAGAGCCCGGTGTCCACCCGCAGGCCGTCGGCGGTGTTCCATGCGTTGCTGCGGTGCATGGCGACGACGGGCACGCCGCGGGCCATCCAGTCGTAGACCCAGCTGAGGGTCAGATGCGTGTATTCGGGTCCCGCGCCACCGAGCAGCACGACGTCGGGCGTGTCGGGCTGCTGTGGGCCGGCGAAGTCGGACGCGTACACCAGATCGACACCGGGCATGTCGGCACCGATCTGGCCGCTGTTCACCAGGAAACATCGGGCGCCGGGGTAGCGGTCGCGCACGTAGTCGGCGGTCAGCACCGCGGCGGTGACGACCTCGTCGGCGGCGACGTCAATGCCTGCCGCACACAGCAATTCGGCGATCTGCTGGCGGGTGCGGGTGGTGGTGTTGGTGAGGAACGAGCGGGCGATCTGGTGCTCCTCCAGCGCCCGCAGGGTCTCGGCCGCACCGTCGATCGGACGCCACGAGGTCACCAGGACACCATCGATGTCGAAGAGCACCCCGCCGATTGCCATGGTGCCGACAGTAAACGCCCGCCGCTCCCGCGCAACTCAGGCGGTCCGCTCGGTAGTGTCTTCGGCCATGACCACCAAATGGACCGCCAATGATGTGCCGGACCAGACAGGGCGCGTGGCGATCGTCACCGGCTCCAACACCGGGCTGGGTTACGAGACGGCGCGGGTGTTGGCGGGCAAGGGCGCTCGCGTGGTGCTGGCGGTGCGCGACACCGCCAAGGGGGACGACGCCGCCGCACGGCTGCGGGCGAGCACCCCGAACGCCGACGTCGTCGTGCAGAAGCTGGACCTGGGATCGCTGACCTCGGTCCGCGCGGCGGCCGACGACCTGCGCGCGGCCTATCCGCGGATCGACCTGCTGATCAACAACGCCGGCGTGATGTACCCGCCCAAGCAGACGACCGCCGACGGCTTCGAATTGCAGTTCGGCACCAACCATCTCGGCGCCTTCGCGCTCACCGGCCTGCTCATCGAGAACCTGCTGTCCGTCCCCGGCTCGCGGGTGGTGACGCTCGGCAGCATCGCGCACCGCATCCTGGGCAAGATCGACTTCACCGACCTGCAGTGGGAGAAGCGCCGCTACAACCGGGTCGCCGCCTACGGCCAGTCGAAGCTGGCCAACCTGATGTTCGCCTATGAGCTGCAACGCCGGCTCGTGGCCACCAATGCCGAGACCATCTCGGTCGCGGCGCATCCGGGCATCTCCAACACCGAGCTGATGCGCCACATCCCCGGTTCGAGCCTGCCCGGGTTCAACGCCCTGAGCGGGCTGGTCGCCAACAGCCCCGAGGTCGGCGCGCTGGCCACGTTGCGCGCCGCCGTCGATCCGGATGCGCGCGGCGGCGAGTACTACGGCCCGTCCGGTATCCGGCAGCTGGTCGGCCACCCGGTGCTGGTGCAGTCGAGCGCCCAGTCGCACGACGCCGGCATTCAGCGGCGGCTGTGGGCGGTGTCCGAAGAGCTCACCGGCGTCACCTTCGCGATCTAGCGTCATGCGGACCGTCGAGGAACATCAGCAGGTCGTCGCCGGCTTGATCAGCGCCCGGCCGGCCGTCGCCGTACCGCTGGCCGAGGCCCTCGGGCTCGCCCTGGCCGAGGATGTGGTGGCGCCGCTGTCACTGCCCGGTTTCGACAACTCGGCAATGGACGGCTATGCCGTCCTGGCCACCGACGTGGCCACCGCCACTGCCGAAAATCCCGTGAAACTGCCTGTCGCCGAAGACATTCCGGCCGGCCGCACCGACCTGCTGACCTTGGCGCCCGGCACCGCGCACCGGATCATGACGGGCGCCATGCTGCCGGCCGGGGCCACCGCGGTGGTCCAGGTGGAGGCCACGGACGGGGCGACCGATGTCGTGTCCATCTACTCGGCGGTCCCCGAAGGTCGCAGCATCCGGCGCGCGGGCGAGGACGTCACCGCCGGGATGACGGTGCTGTCCGCCGGTGAGGTGCTGTCCCCCGCGGCGCTGGGCCTGGCCGCCGCCCTCGGCTTGGCCGAGCTGAAAGTGATTCCGCGGCAACGGGTCCTGGTGTTGTCCACCGGGACCGAGCTCGTCACGCCGGGCACCCCGCTGCAGCCGGGCCAGATCTACGAGTCGAACGCCGTCATGCTGGCCGCCGCGCTGCGGGAGGCCGGCGCCGACGTCACGACCGCACCGGCGACGTCCGATGACGTCGCGCTGTTCCGGGAGACCCTGGCCGGTCATGCTGCCGGCGTCGACCTGATCGTCACCACGGGCGGCGTCAGCGCCGGCGCCTACGAGGTGGTGAAGGACGCGCTTTCGGGCGATGTCGAGTTCGTGAAGGTCGCCATGCAGCCCGGCATGCCGCAGGGCGCCGGACGCTTGAAGGACACACCCAACGGCACCTCGATTATCACGCTGCCGGGCAACCCGGTGTCGGCGCTGGTTTCGTTCGAGGTGTTCATCCGGCCCCCGCTGCGCGCCGCGATGGGGCTGCCGTCGCAACGGCCGCGCCGCTCGGCGACCCTCACCGAGAAGCTGACCTCCCCCGCCGGGAAACGCCAGTTCCGCCGCGGCGTGCTCGGCACCGATGAACAGGTCAGCAGCTACGGCCCGCCGGCGTCGCACCACCTGCGGTGGCTGGCGACGGCAAACTGCCTGCTGGACATCGGCGAGGACGTGGTCGAATTACCGGCTGGATCGCCCGTGCCCGTCTGGGATCTCAGTTAGAGCCCCGCAAACCGTAGAATCGAGTCCCCATGGCCAGACCTGCGCGCCCCCCAGCTGACACCCCAGAGTCCGAACTGTCCCGTTTCGTCGACCTGGTCCGTTCCACCGTTCCCCCGATGCACCCGGCCGGGCTGCCGTTCGTCGGTGGCGCCCTCGGCGTCGCCGCGATCGGCCACCGCAAGCGCTGGGTCCGGGCGGCCGGTCTGGCCGCGGCCGCCGCGTGCGCCGGGTTCTTCCGGCATCCGCCGCGGACGCCACCGAGCCGGCCCGGCGTCGTCGTCGCCCCGGCCGACGGCCTGGTGACGCTCATCGACGAGGCCGTCCCGCCCGCCGAGCTGAACCTCTCGGACGAGCCGCTGCCGCGGGTCAGCATCTTCCTGTCGCTGTTCGACGCGCATGTGCAGCGCGCGCCGGTGGCCGGTGAGGTCATCACCGTCAAGCACAAGCCGGGCCAGTTCCTGTCCGCCGACAAGGCCGAGGCCAGCGAGGACAACGAGCGCAACAGCATCTGGCTGCGCACCGCCGACGGCCATGACGTCGTCGCGGTGCAGCTGGCCGGTCTGCTGGCCCGCCGCATCGTGTGCGACACCCACCCGGGTGCGCACCTGGCGCTCGGCGAGACGTACGGCCTGATCCGGTTCGGCTCCCGCCTGGACACCTACCTGCCCAAGGGCTCGGTGATCGAGGTCGAGATCGGGCAGCGCGCCATCGGCGGCGAGACCGTGCTGGCAGAGCTCCCGACCACCGGATCGCCGGCATGAAACCCCGGATCAAGACTCCGCAGGTGAGCCTGCGGAAGCTGGTCCCCAGCGCCCTGACGGTCGCGGCGATCTGCCTGGGTCTGTCGGCGGTGAAGTACGCCCTCGACCACCGGCCCACCGAGGCCATGGCACTGCTGGCCGGTGCCGCGATCCTCGACGCGCTCGACGGCCGCGCCGCCCGCATGCTGAACGCGACGTCCAAGATGGGCGCCGAGATCGACTCGCTGGCCGACGCCGTGAACTTCGGCGTGGCGCCGGCGTTCATCGTGTACGCGACGCTGCTGGAGCACAACACCTCGCCGCTGGCGTGGATCGTGGTGCTGCTGTACGCGGTGTGCATCGTGCTGCGCCTGGCCCGCTTCAACGCGATGCTCGACGTGGAGGGCCCGGCGTTCGAGAAGGAGTTCTTCACCGGCATGCCGGCCCCGGCCGGCGCGATCGGCGCCATCGGCCCGCTGGCGGCCAAGATGCAGTTCCCGGGCCCGTGGTGGGATTCGCACTGGGGTCAGGTGTTCATCTGCGTGTGGCTGATCGGTGTCTCGCTGCTGGTGGTCAGCACCGTGCCGATGCGCAAGGTGCACACGTTCGCCATTCCGCCGAACATGGCGTTGCCGCTGCTGGCGCTGCTGGCCATCCTGGTGGCCGCCTCGGTGATGTACGGCTACATCGTGATCCTGGTGATCATCGTCGCCTACGTGTTGCACATCCCGTTCGCCATCCGCACCAAGGCCTGGCTGCGTGCGCACCCCGAAGTCTGGGACGACAAACCGCGGGAACAGCGGCAGGCCCGCCGCGCCATCCGCCGTGCGCAGCCGCGGCGCACCGACCGCGGCCAGCGCCGGTCCACGGCCCGACTGCGGTTGCGTAGGCCGGGTCCGCGTCGATGACGCAGGGCGTGCGGGACGCGGCGTCACCTGAACCCCCACCGGGCCAATTGCGGCTCACCGCACGGCTCAACACCTCGGCACTCGACGCCCGTCGCGGCGTGGTGATGCTGCACCCGGAAGCGATTGCTGCCCTGGGTATCCGCGAGTGGGACGCGGTGTCGCTGACCGGCACGCGCACCACCTGCGCGGTGGTCGGTGTCGCCGCCGCCGGCACTCCCCCGGGCACCGCACTGCTCGACGACGTGACGCTGTCCAATGCCGGCATCCGGGCCGACGCGCCGGTGCTGGTGTCACCCGCGACGGTGTACGGCGCCCGCTCGGTGACCGTCAGCGGTTCGCGGCTGGCCAGCAGTTCGATATCGCCGGCGACGTTGCGAATGGCGTTGCTGGGCAAGGTGATGACGGTCGGCGACACGGTGTCGCTGCTGCCGCGGGACCTGGGCCCGGGCACCTCGACGTCGGCGGCCACCGCGGCGCTGGCCACCCAGGTCGGCATCACCTGGACCTCGGAGCTGCTCACCGTGACGGGCGTCGACCCCGCCGGCCCGGTCAGTGTGCAGCCGAATTCGGTGGTCACCTGGAGCGACACGACCGTCGTCACGGCCACCGCGGCCGCGCAGCCGGTGATCTCGCCGGCCGAAACCGGTGCCGCCCAAGCTCTTTCGATCGATGATCTCAAGGGCATGACCGCCCAGGTGACCCGGCTGACCGAGTGGCTCAAGCTGGCTCTGGACGAGCCCCAGTTGCTCGAAACCCTCGGCGCCACCGCCAATCTGGGAGTCCTGGTGTCTGGGCCCGCGGGCGTCGGGAAGGCCGCCATGGTGCGGACGGTGTGCGCGTCGCGTCGCCTGGTCGAGCTCGACGGGCCGGAGGTCGGGGCGCTGCGCGCGGAGGACCGGCTGGCCGGTGTCGCCGCTGCCGTGAGTTCGGTGCGCGACGGCGGTGGCGTCCTGCTGATCACCGACGTCGACGCGCTGTTGCCCGCCGTCGCCGAACCCGTGGCCACGTTGATCCTGACCGAGCTCCGCAAGGCCGTCGCCAGCCGCGGTGTGGCATTCATCGCGACGTCCGCCGTGCCCGACGGTGTGGACGCCCGCCTTCGCGCTCCCGATCTCTGCGACCGTGAGCTGGGACTGACCCTGCCCGACGCCGCCACTCGCAAGGCGTTGCTGGAGGTGCTGCTGCGGTCGGTGCCCGCCAAGGATTTGAACCTGGACGAGATCGCCGAACGCACACCGGGATTCGTCGTCGCCGATCTGGCGGCCCTGGTGCGTGAGGCCGCGCTGCGGGCGGCCGCCCGAGCCAGCGCCGACGGCGCCGAACCCGCCCTGACGCAGGATGACCTGACCGGCGCGCTCTCGGTGATCCGGCCGCTGTCGCGGTCGGCGACCGAGGAGGTCGCGGTCGGGTCGGTGACCCTCGACGACGTCGGCGACATGGTCGCGACCAAACAGGCGCTGACCGAAGCGGTGCTGTGGCCGCTGCAGCACCCGGACACCTTCGAGCGGCTGGGCGTGGAACCACCCCGCGGGGTGCTGCTGTACGGGCCGCCCGGCTGCGGCAAGACATTCCTGGTGCGGGCGCTGGCCAGCTCCGGCCGGTTGTCGGTGCATGCCGTCAAGGGCGCCGAGTTGATGGACAAATGGGTCGGCTCGTCGGAGCGCGCGGTGCGCGAATTGTTCCAGCGCGCACGCGATTCCGCGCCGTCGCTGGTGTTCCTCGACGAGATGGATGCGCTGGCGCCGCGCCGTGGGCAGAGCTTCGATTCCGGCGTCACCGACCGCGTGGTGGCCGCGTTGCTCACCGAGCTGGACGGCATCAACCCGCTGCGCGATGTCGTGGTGGTGGGCGCCACCAACCGGCCGGATCTGATCGACCCCGCGCTGTTGCGGCCGGGCCGGCTGGAGAAGCTGGTCTTCGTCGAGCCGCCCGACGCCGAGGCCCGTCGCGAAATCCTGCGTACCGCAAGCAAATCCATTCCCCTGGCGCCCGACGTCGACCTCGGCGAGCTGGCCGGTGAGCTCGACGGTTACAGCGCTGCGGACTGCGTCGCCCTGCTGCGCGAGGCCGCGCTGACCGCGATGCGCCGGTCGATCGACGCCGCCGATGTCACCGCGGCCGACGTGGCCAAGGCCCGCGAGACGGTGCGGCCGTCACTGGATCCCGTTCAGGTGCAATCACTTCGGGAGTTCGCCGAGGGCCGCTAGGACCCTGCCAGACCCACGACGGCGCGCATCGCGGCCCGGACGCGGCGTTCCAGCTCACCGGGGTCGGTGCTGTCGAACTTGCCGTCCAGGAACAGGAATGCCAGGCCGTGCACGAGCGCCCAGACGGCGTCGCTCAACGCGTCGGCGTCCGCATCCGGAAACACGCGGGCGATGTTCGCGCGGAGGTAGGTCGAGATCGCCGCGACGGCGTCGGCCCGCTCGGGGCTGCCGGCATCGCCCTGCTCGCTGAACATCGCCCGGAAGAGCGCGGGACGCCGCAGCGCGAATCGGACGTAGGCGATGGCGACGTCGGCGATCTCGTCGGCTGTCGAGGGGGTCTGGCTGACGGCCACGAGGTCCTGAGCCAGTTCGCGATAGCCGACGGCCGCGACGGCTGACATCAGCGCGTCGCGGTCCTGGTAGTGCCGGTAAGGGGCGGCCGCGGTGACCCCGGCGTGCCGGGCGACGGCGCGCATCGACAGCGCCGCGGCGCCTTCCTCTTCCAGCAGCGCCAGCGCCGACTGCACCAGGGCGGTCCGCAGATCGCCGTGGTGGTACGTCACTTTCGCCGTCATCCTGCGTCCCGTCTCACAAATGTTGACACTGTTTACATTGCCCCATATAAATGTGAGCAGCGTTCACATCGTACGACCCGAAGGCAACCGACCACCGATGAACCAGCCCGTCCCCCACCACCACGTCGCGATCGTGGTCACCGGCCCAGGCGCGCTCGCGGCGGCGGTCCGGCTGCACCAGGCGGCGGTCGACGACATCGTGCTGGTCGACCACGCCACCGACGATGTGCTGGCACTGCACTGGCGGGCCGACCGGCAGCACTGGCACATCACGACCGCGAGCGGCGAGCAGACGGCGACCCACGTCGTCGTCGACACCGACGCTCTGGCCGACCGGCTGGTCGGCACCGCGGGCGTCTCCATGGCCGAGACCTGGGACGGCGAGCCCGTCGCCTATCTGGGCACATCCGTCCACGGCTTCCCGAACTGCTACCTGGTGCACGGCCCGGACATCGGCCTGCGCCACAACTCGGTCGAACAGATGCGAGAGTCGCAGGCGGAGTACCTCGCCGCGGCAGTGACCTACGCCCGCGACTTCGGCTTCGCCGCGGTCGAACCGACACCGGCGGCCCAACAGAACTACGGCGACTTCCGGCCGCGGCGCACTGCCGATTTCCGCCGGCGCACCAACCGCTTCACCCCGAGGGATCATCTGGTCCAGCGACCGGTGCGCGAGCCGGTCGCCGTCAGCGCGGCGGGTCGCCTCGCCACCGAAAGCTGTTGACGTACTTGCCCATATCCGCGGCCAGCTCCAGGCTGACCCCGGTCGGCGGCCCCGAGCCCGGACCGAATTCGCTGAACGGTCCGGCCGCGGCGGCGATCAACGCGAGGTCGTCCTTGACGGCCACCATGACCAGGATGCGGGTGCGTGAGGCCACGACGTTCTGTCCGTCCGGCCAGTCGTCGGCAGCGACGCCGTAACCCGGGTGGTACCCCACCAACGTGTTGGGTATCTCGTAGGCCACCCGCGAGTCGGGAAACTTGTCCAACAGCAACGTCATGGTGATGTCCCTGGCGTCGCGGCCCCGCGCCGGTTCGCCCCACAGCCGCATGATCCCGCCGGTGCCACCGGTGTATTGGGCCGTCACACCGGTGTCGTCCATGGTCACCGAATAGGCGGTACCCGGCGCCGGGTAGGAGACGCTGAAGGCACCGTCGGGGGCGGTGAAGCGCGGGTTGATCACCACGGGCTTCCCCATCGGCGGGTGACCGCAATTGGGTGGGCACTGATACCGCGCCACCGGTTGGGTCGTCGCAGCGGCGACGCCGACCAGGCCGAGCGCCAGCACCACCACCACCGCCGTCCAGATCGCGACCAGCCGCGGCGCGGACAGTGCGCGCGCGGCGTGGGGGGCGGCGCCGCCAGGTTCTTCGTGCCGCAACGCCAGCCGCAGGACCAGACGGAGCAGCAGCACCCCCAGCCCGGCGAACGCGATGTGCCAGGCCAGCTTCGCCCACTGCGAGATGTCGGCCGAATCCTCGTCACCGAGCCACATGTGCGCCAGCACCGGCACGACCGCGATCAGCAGTACCCGCCACCAGATCCGGCTGCCGCGGGGCCGGAACCACAGTGCGGCACCGAGCATGCCGGCGGCGGCCGCCGCGGTGATGGGCATGGTGATGCCACGGATCACGGCGTCGATGAGAAAATCCGCCAACGGCTGGTCGTGGTCGACGAGTCCCGAATCCAGCTGGGCGAACATCCGGACCGCTGTGGTCGCGGCGGTCAGGCCCAAGGCGCCGCTCGCGCCGATGACATAGCCGTACAACGCTTTTCGGTCACCGGGACTGAAGAGCCGGAGAAGCAGTGCGGGCGCGATGACCAACAGCGCCTCCACCGCCGAGAGGCCGGCCTCGACAGTCCGCAGATGCACTGCGGCAACGCCACTTTCGAGCGGGACACCGTAGGCACGCGCGACGACGGCGCCGGACCCGAGGGCGAAGGCCACGCCGAACGCGATGCCGAGGCCCGCACTCACGAGCAGCCGGGCCTGCGCCGCGCCCTGGTAGTCCAACTGTCGGATGTACAGCGCGAACAGCAGCGGAATCCCCACGGCCACAAGCGAGATGAACAAACCGGGAAGCCGCAGTGCCGCGGCGCCGGCGAGCCATGCGACGAAGACGGCCACACCGATCTGGAACGCCCGGTGGCTGCGTGCCGGGAGCTGCGGGAACAGCGTGCTCACCAGTCCGATGCCGCTCATCCGGTTGTCCCCTGCGCCACCAGCAGGCTGCGCGCCAGCTTGTCGACATCGGGCGTGCCAAGACCGGTGACGGAGTCGAAGCCGGGGCCGGCCATCGCGACCGCGTTACCGCCCACGGTGACATCGTGGAACGCCGGAAGGCGGCCGGCCCGCTCCAGGCGGTACAGCAACGGGTTCAGGTCGCCGAGCAGTCGTCCGCCATGATCGAGCAGGTACTGGTCGATCACCGCGGCCATCCCGGCCCAGATCGGCGCGGACATGGACGTGCCACCGGCCAGCACCGTTTCACCGCCGAAGACCATGCGGGCTCCGGTGAAGAAGTCCGCGACCGCCGAGATGTCCGGGACCAGCCGCTTGTTGCGGCCGCGGTCCGACGGCACACCCCGTTGCCATGCCGGGCGGTCGAACAGGGCCGACGCCCCGCCGCCACTGCCGTGCGTCAGCGGCACGTCGAACCAGGCCAACTCACCCAGCCACTGGCCGTGCTCGTCGGTGGACAGCGTGGTGCCGCCGACGGCCGTCATCTCGGGCACCGACGCCACCGAGTCCAGGCCGATGTCGTCGATGCTCGGCGGTGCCGACCAGTCCTGCCCGCCTTTGCATTCCAGGCCCGCCAGGTCACCACTGGCGTCGAATGCGGTGGTGCCGCTCCGGTGCGCCCGCGCCAGGGCCGAGCGCACCGGCGCCAGATCGGCAGCGGTGAGCATCTTGTCGCAGCCCCAGCCGATCGACAGGCTCCACTCGGCGCCGGGGAAGCGCCGGTCGGCGTCGGCCATCATCTCGCCGATCTTGCGGTAGGCACCGTCGCCGGACACCGTCGGCCGGGCATTGACGTAGACGGTTCGGGCATCGGGCGCGATGGCGTGCGCCATCTGGAGATCCATCGTGGTTTCGCCGGTGCGCTCGGATGGCATGTCCCCCACCACGATGGGGGTGAAGCGCGGCAGCTGGTTCAGGTCGGCGAACATGTCGAGATCGGATTGATCGAAGCCGTCGAAACCGAAGATGACGATGGTCCGTCCCTTGCCCGTGTAGCCCTGATCGGACAGCGGAAAGACGTTGTAGGCGCGGCGCAGATCCTGGGCCGTGAGACCACCGGCGGGCACGTCACGCGGCATGATCAGCGGCCGCGACTCCCGGAACGGCGTGTAGCCGAGGAGCCTGCCGAATCCGCTCAGTTCGGGCACCAGCGACTGCGGCGGCTCAGGCTGACTGGTCGCGGCGTAGAAGGTCTGCCCGCGGCGCCCGCGGTAGTCGCGGACCTCGACGCGCAACGCCCGCGCCATGGCACGGGCGTCGCCTTCGACGGTGGCCCAGTCGTCGCCGGGCCGCCAGTGCACCGAAAGCCCTGCGGCTCTTGCCCATTGGATCAGCCCGTCGGGCCGCGTGGCACGTGTCAGCGCAGCGGTGAGTTCGACGTGCGCTGCTGCCGAGGGGCCGAGATCGACCGACGCCGAGAGCAGGTGGGCCAGTGGACCGGACAGGGACAGCCGTCCGCCCCGCTCAGCAGGCGGGCCGGCGGACGCCAGCGCCGTCAACCCCGCGGCTACCAGTACTGCGCCGATGCGCCGTACGGCGCATCGGCGACCTACTGGGATGGAGCTCCCGTCTTAGTGCGGAGCGGTGACGACGTTGCCCGGCAGCGCCGTCTGCGGTCCCGGAGCCTTCACCGTCGGGGAGAACGAGTTGCCACCCTTGGTGGGCCCGCCCTTCTCGCTCGGCGTCACCGGCGACGAGGAGGCGGGTGCCGACGTCGTGGTGGTGGTGCTCGTGGTGGTGGTCGGCTCTTCCTTGGCCTTCTCGCCGCAGGAAGACAGCAGGCCCATGGCGAGTCCGGCGGTCACGGCGAGGCCGGCCACCATCTTCTTGCGGGTCGAGTGCCGAACGGTGGTCATACCGATTCTCCTTAGTCCATTCCGTTCGCCCCGACGGCCGAAGCCACGAAGAAACGGGCATCGCGATCGTAATCTGATTCGCTTCTCACAGCATACCGACAAGCGATTTCCATTGCTGGGATATCTAGCCCGATATCGGGACATCGCACCATGCCAGCAAACAATGAGGCAGGCATGAGAATTCGGGCCGATAGCGCAACTACTGAGGCCGATGAGGCGGCAGTGGCTGTCAACCCTAAACGTTTCCTCAAAGTAGTACTTGGCGTACCAGTGACCAATACGGTCGGAATGGTTCGGACTTCAATGGCGAAGTCGTTTCACTGTCGAATACATAGGGGAAGTTTCACGTGAAAAACGAATTGCTGTTCCGCCGCACCGCCGCCGCCATCGGCATCGCCGCAGTCACCGGCGCCGCCGTCGTGGCCTGCTCGCAGACCAAGGACATCGGCTCCACCGCGTCGTCGGCCGCCAGCTCCGGCGCGAGTGCGGCATCATCCGCTGCCAGCTCGGGAGCCAGCGCGGCATCGTCCGCGGCCAGCTCCGCGTCGAGCGCCGCGTCATCGGCGATGGCCGGTCCACCCTCGTCCATCAACGCACCCGGCGTCGGCGAGGTACAACTCGACGGCCCCATCGCCGACGCGTACCACAAGGCCGGCGGCGAGGCCGCCCTCGGCCTACCGACCGCTCAGCCCCAGAAGGTCGGCGACGGTACGGTGCAGGCCTTCGCCAAAGGCACCATCTTCAGCTCGCCCGCGACCGGAGCCCATCTGGTACAGGGCGAAATTCTGCGCGAGTACACCGAAAAGGGCGGTGCGGGAGGCGAATTGGGCTTCCCCACCACCGATGAAGCGCAGACCGCAGGCGGCCCGGACGTGCCCAAAGGCGGCTGGATCAGCGAGTTCCAGAAGGGCACCATCACCTGGCTGAACCAGGGTGACGGCACCTTCAAGGCCACCATCACCCCCAAGCAGTAGTCACTGCTCTTCGGCGAGCGCGGCGAGCCGGGCCAGCGAGGCCTGCAGCCAGTCTGCGGAGGTCTGCCTGGCCCGGTTCAGCCGCTTCTCGTCGGTCAGTGCGGTCCAGTCGTAGGTATGGGTGACGCGGGTGTGCCCGTCGTCGATGGGCTCGAGTTCCCAGCGCCACAGGTGCCCCGGCTGCGGCAGTCCGGGTTCGGACGGCTTCCACGCGATGCGCCGTCCCTCGTCGAATTCGACGACGTGGTTCTCCCGGACGGCGCCGACGGTCAGCCCCATGACGAACACGTCACCCACGCCGCGGACGCGTTGGCCGGCGGCCGCCTCCGCCAGGTTGTCGTTGCCGTCCCACCGCGGCTGCTGTGCGGGGTCGGCGATCAGCTCGAAGATCCGCGCCGCCGGGGCGGCGATGTCACGGCTGGCGCTGACTACCCGAGTTTCGTTGTCCACGAGTCATATTCAACCCTATGTCGGCAGTCGCCGGTTGATCACCAGCGCGGAGATCACCGCACACGTCAGGGCAAACACGCCGAGGCGCAGCCATGCCGTCCCACCGGGTCCGCGGATGATCTCGTAGCCGATCTGCTGCTGAATGGCGTCGTAGCTCTTGTTCAGGTCCTCGATCTTGGCCGCCGTGTACATCTGCCCGCCGGACAGCTCGGCGACCCGCTTCATCGTGGTGTCGTTGACGGGGACGTTGACGCTCTGATTGTCGACCTTGATCTTGCCGCCCTTGGTCCCGAACGCGATGGTCGAGATCGGGGTGTCCGACTCTTTGGACGTCCGCGCCGCGGTGTACGCGCCGTGCGGGCTGTCCGGGTTGCCCGGCCGGTTCTCGGCGCCGTCGGACAGCAACACGATGCGTTTCGGCGGCTTGTCGGTGTTGCCACTGCCACCCAGCACGTCCGACAGGGTCGAGATCGCGCGCAGGGCCGCGAAGATGCCGTCGCCGGTCGCGGTGCCGTCGTCGACGGTGAGGTGGTCCAGCGCGGTGATGGTCGCGTTGTGGTCGGGGGTCGGCGACACCAGCAGGTTGGTGTTCCCGGAGAACGTGACCAGACCGAGGTTCACGCCGGGGGTCAGCTTCTTCGCGAACTGTTTGGCGGCGTCTTTCGCGGCGGCCAGCCGGCTCGGCGAGACGTCGTCGGCCTCCATGGACCGGGAGACGTCCATCACCAGCATGATCACCGCGCGGTTGCGCGGGGTCTTGATCTCGTGGGTGGGCGCGGCCAGAGCGACGGTCAGGGACAGCAGCGCGGCCACCGAGAACACCATCGGCAGGTGCCGCCAGCGCGTCGGCTGCAGGGGCACGACGTCGGTGCGCGGCTGGTCGCCGGCATAGCTGCGAAGCCGGGCACTGCGGTTGCGCTGTGCCGCGAGATAGGCGGCGACCAACGCGATGGGTAACAGTGCGGTCAGGAGCGACCAGGGGTGGGCGAAGCCCGACAATGACACCGATCCGATTCCCGGAAGACTCATCGGCGCCCCGTCGCGTTCGTCACCATAAGTGAAAAGTGTAGGAGTCGGTGCATCGTGCACCCGGTAGCGGGGCTGTGGCCTGCGACAACCGTCAGACCACGGCAGTCACAGCCGCCCCGTAAGCTGGCCGCGGACCGTCCCCGACACCCGCCGGAGGCCCATGCTCACCGTTCTGTACGTTCACGCGATCGCCACTGTGCTCGCTCCACTGTTGGTACGACGCTGGGGACGGCGGGCTTTCTATCCGCTCGCGCTGGCGCCCGCCGGCTCCCTGGTCTGGCTGGCTTCGAACTGGCCCGGCACCGGCGAGCAGACGGTGCACATCGACTGGGTGCCGCAGCTGTCCATGGACATCACGCTGCGGCTGGATTCGCTGTCGGCGATCATGTCGGTGTTGGTGCTGGGGGTCGGCACGCTCGTGCTCCTGTACTGCGCCGAGTACTTCCACCACGCGGACGGGCACACCGAGAACCGGCTGCCCAGCTTCGCCGCCGAACTCGTGGCGTTCTCGGGCGCCATGTTCGGACTGGTCTGCAGCGACAACACGCTGCTGCTGTATCTGTTCTGGGAGCTGACGACCATCCTGTCGTTCCTGCTCGTCGGCCACTACGCCGAACGCGTCGCCAGCCGGCGCGCGGCCACCCAGGCACTGCTGGTCACCACGTTCGGCGGCCTGGCGATGCTGACGGGCATCATCATGCTGGGCACGCTCGCCGGCACCTACCGGCTGTCGGACCTCGTCGCCAACGCGCCGACGGGCACCACGTCGTCGGTGGCCGTCGTGCTGGTGCTGATCGGTGCGCTGTCCAAGTCGGCCATCGTCCCGATGCATTTCTGGCTGCCGGGCGCCATGGCAGCGCCGACGCCCGTGAGCGCCTATCTGCACGCGGCGGCCATGGTGAAAGCGGGCGTGTACCTCATCGCCCGCATGACGCCCGGTTTCGCCGACCATCAGCCGTGGCGGCCGACGGTCGTGACGCTGGGTCTGGTCACGCTGCTGCTGGCGGGTTGGCGCGCCGTCCGCGAGTACGACCTCAAGCTGATCCTGGCCTTCGGCACGGTGAGCCAACTCGGGTTGATCACGGTGATGGTCGGCGCCGGCGGTGGCGATCTGATGCTCGCCGGCCTCGCCATGCTGTGCGCGCATGCCATGTTCAAGGCCGCACTGTTCATGGTCGTCGGGATCATCGACCACGCCACCGGCACCCGTGACATCCGGAAGCTGGCCTGGCTCGGCCAACGCAGTCCCGTGCTGCTGGGCATCGCCGTCGCCGCGGCCGCCAGCATGGCCGGGCTGCCGCCCTTCCTCGGCTTCGTCGCGAAGGAAGCCGATTTCGAAACCCTGTGGCACAGCCCGACGTTGGGGGCCTCCGCCCCGTTGGTGCTGGCGACGGTGGCGTTCGGATCGGTCTTCACCATGATCTACAGCCTGCGGTTCCTGTACGGGGCGTTCGCGCGTAAAGGCAAGGACGAGCCCACGATTCGCGTCGCCGAGATGCACCGGCCCACCGTCGGTTTCCTGGTGCCACCGGGCTTCCTGGCCGTCGCCGGCCTCGGCTTCGGGTTGCTGCCGAACGCCCTCGATCACGCCATCGCCGACTACACCGCGACCATGCCGGGCAGTACCGGGTACCACCTGGCGCTGTGGCACGGCGTCAACATGCCGCTGCTGCTGTCGGCCGTGATCGTCGCTGCCGGCGCGGCGGCGTTCGTCCTGCGGCATCGCCTCGAGCGCATCCGGGTGCCCTATCTACCGCTGGGCAACGCCGATCGGATGTACGACGCGGCCATCCGCGGCGCGGACCGCTTCGCCGTGCGGTTGACGGCGTTCACCCAGCGCGGTTCGATCCCGACGACGCAGGCGATGATCCTGTCCACCCTGACCGTGCTGCCCATCGCGGTGCTGTTGCTGGGCCCGCGGGACCAGCCCGACCTGAAATTGTGGAATTCGCCGCTGCAGGTGGTCGTCGGCCTCATCGTGCTGGCGGCGGCAGTCAGCGCGACGGTGATGCGCAACCGTCTGGCGGCCGTGCTGGTCGTCGGCGTCACCGGTTACGGCTGCGGCACGCTCTACATCTTCTACGGGGCACCGGACCTGGCGTTGACCCAATTCCTGGTCGAGACACTGACTTTGGTGGTCTTCCTGCTGGTGCTGCGCACCCTGCCCGCCGAATCCGACGCCGCCCATATGAAGCGGCATCGCCTTCCCCGCGCGCTGCTGGCCACCGCTGTCGGCGCGTCGGTGACGGCGCTGGCGGTCTACGCCATGGCCGCCCGCCACACCCGGCCGCTGGCCGAACTGCTGCCCGACGCCGCGTACTACCGCGGGCACGGCGCCAACACCGTCAACGTGCTACTCGTGGACATCCGGGCCTGGGACACCCTCGGCGAAATCTCGGTGCTGCTGGTCGCCGCGACGGGCGTCGCATCAATGGTGTTCCGGCACAGGCGTTTCGGTTCGGCACCCCGGGTACCGAAGGATCACCGGCCGACACCCGACATCACCTGGCTGCGCGGCAGCGACCTGCGCGATCCGCGGCACCGGTCCCTGGTGCTCGAAGTCGCGACCCGCATGATCTTCCCGCTCATCATGGTGCTGTCGGTGTACTTCTTCTTCGCCGGGCACAACACGCCCGGCGGCGGTTTCGCCGGCGGCCTGACGGCCGGTCTGGCGCTGGTACTGCGGTACCTGGCCGGCGGCCGTTACGAATTGGGCGAGACGCTGCCGCTGGACGCCGGGAAGATTCTGGGCGCCGGCCTGACCCTGTCCGCCGGGACGGCGACGGCCTCGCTGCTGCTCGGTGCGCCGGTGCTGTCCAGCGCGGTCGTGAAATTCACGCTGCCCCTGCTGGGTTCGGTGAAGGTGGTGACGGCGCTGTTCTTCGACCTCGGCGTGTACCTCATCGTCGTGGGCCTGGTGCTGGACATCCTGCGCAGCCTGGGAGCGAAGGTCGACGAAGAGTTGTACGCACCACGTGAGGCGGCCGCCCGATGACGACCTATCTCGTACCGCTCGTGCTCATCGGCGGTCTCACCGGCACCGGTGTGTACCTGCTGCTGGAGCGCAACCTGACCCGAATGCTGTTGGGCCTGTTGCTGATCGGCAACGCGGTGAACCTGCTGATCCTGGTGATGGGTGGCGACTCCGGTAATCCGCCGGTGCGCGGCCGCACCAGCCACGGTCGGACGGGGATCGCCGATCCGCTGGCGCAGGGCATGGTGCTGACTTCCATCGTCATCACGATGGGCGTCGCCGCGTTCGTGCTGGCGCTCATCTATCGGGCCTACCGCCTGACCACGGTCGAAGAGGTGGGCAACGACCCCGAGGACAGCCGCGTGGTGCAGCTGTCGTCCACCGACACCCCGGCGGTCGAGGAGGACCGCGGCAAGCCCGCCGTCGTCACCGACGCCGACGCACCCGCGGAACTCGACGCGCTGCCCGCCGACCCGGTGGAGCAGGCGTGACGGCGGGTGCGGTGCTGGCGCCGCTGCCCGTGCTGATCCCGATCCTCGGTGCCGCCACGACGTTGTTCGCGGGTCGCCGGCCGCGGCTGCAGCAGATCATCGCGGTCGTGGCGCTCGCCGCGGTGACGGCGGTCTGCGCGGCGCTGGTCTACGTCGTCGACCACAGCGGCACCGTCGCCGTCCACGTCGGCGGCTGGGGCCAGACCGAGCCCGGGATGGGACCGCTCGGCATTGTCCTTGTCGTCGACCGGCTTTCGGCCCTGATGCTGGTGGTGTCCTCGATCGTGCTGCTGGCGGTCGTCTGGTACGCCATCGGGCAGGGGATCCGCGACGGCGGTGACGAACAGCCGGTGTCGATTTTCCTGCCGACCTACCTGGTGCTGTCGGCGGGCGTGTGCATCGCCTTCCTCGCGGGCGATCTGTTCAACCTGTTCGTCGGCTTCGAAGTGCTGCTGGCCGCCAGCTTCGTGCTGCTGACCGTCGGCGCCAGCGAGGAGCGGGTCCGCGCCGGCATCGGCTACGTCATGGTGTCGATGGTGTCGTCGGTGATCTTCTTGATCGGCATCGCCCTGATCTACGCGGCCACCGGCACCCTGAACCTGGCCGAGCTGGCGAACCGGCTCGACGGCATCACGCCGGGCACCCGCGCGGCGCTGTTCGCGGTGCTGCTGGTGGCGTTCGGCATCAAGGCGGCGGTGTTCCCGCTGTCGGCATGGCTGCCCGACTCCTACCCCACCGCCCCGGCGCCGGTCACCGCGGTGTTCGCCGGCCTTCTGACCAAAGTCGGTGTGTACGCGATCATCCGGGCCCACACCCTGCTGTTCCCGGGCGGCGCACTGGACGGCGTGCTCATGGTCGCGGCGCTGTTGACCATGTTGATCGGCATCTTCGGCGCCATGGCCCAGAGCGACATCAAGCGGCTGCTGTCCTTCACCCTGGTCAGCCATATCGGTTACCTGGTGTTCGGCATCGCGGTGTCCAACCGGATCGGCATGGCCGGCGCCATCTACTACGTCGCCCACCACATCGTCGTGCAGACCACGCTCTTCCTCGTGGTGGGACTGATCGAGCGGCAGGCCGGGGCGTCCACGCTGCAGCGCCTCGGCGGACTCGCGGCAGCCAGCCCGCTGCTGGCGTTCGTGTTCATCATCCCGGCCCTGAATCTCGGTGGCATTCCGCCGTTCTCGGGCTTCATCGGCAAGGTGGCGTTGCTGCAGGCGGGAGCGACGAGCGCGTCGGTCCTGGCATGGGCGCTGGTCGCCGGTTCGGTCGTCACCAGCCTGCTGACGCTGTACGTGATGGCGCGCGTGTGGACCCTCGCGTTCTGGCGCGCCCGCGCCGACGCGCCGGAGGGCATGCTGTCCACGGCGGCCCCGGCCGGCCTGTTGGAACCGGTCGCGAATGTGGCGGTCGACGACCGGCCGGATGTCGGCCGGATGCCCGTCAGCATGCTGGCTCCGACCGCGGTTCTCATCGCGGTGGGGCTCGCCCTGACGGTGTTCGCGGGGCCCATCTTCGGGTTCGCGGAACGCGCCGCCGACCAGGTCACCGACCGCGGCCAGTACATCTCGGCGGTGTTGACGCCATGAGGCAGTGGTTACCGCGCGTGGGCATCCTGGTCTGGCTGATGGCCGTGTGGATTCTGTTGTGGGGCAACATCTCCGTTGCCAACATCCTCGGCGGGCTCGCCGTCGGCGTGCTGATCACGGTGCTGCTGCCGTTGCCGCAGGTTCCGGTGGCGGGGCGGCTGCATCCGCTGTCGCTGACGTGGCTGGTGCTCAAGGTCGCCTACTATCTGGTGCTGTCCTCGGTACAGGTCGCGTGGCTGGCGATCAGGCCCGGTCCCCCGCCGCTGACCGCAGTGCTGCGGGCCCGGCTCGCGCTGAAGTCGGACCTCGTGCTCGCCGTGGCGGTCAACGTGATCAACCTGATCCCCGGCTCGATCGTCCTGGAGATCGATCAGGACCGCCGGATGATCTACGTCCACGTGCTCGACGTGGGTTCCGAACGTGCGGTGCAGCAGTTCTACCGCCAGATCGCGGAAGTGGAGCGGCTGATGATCGCCTCGTTCGAACGGGAATCCCATTGGCAGCCAGTGGAAGTGGACCCGGCATGAGCACAGTGTGGATCATCGCCGCCGTGATGCTGGTCGCGGCCGCTGCCATCACGGTGTTCCGGCTGCTGGCCGGTCCCGGCACCCTGGACCGGCTGGTCGCGCTGGACACCTTCGTCGCCGTCACCATGTGCGGAATCGGCACGTGGGCGGCGTACAGCCTCGACACCACGGCCACCTACAGCCTGACGGCCCTCGCGCTGATCACCTTCGTCGGGTCGGTCAGCGTGGCCCGGTTCCGCGTCCGCGACACCGCCACCGACCCCGAAGCCGAGCCGCCACGATGAATATCTTCGATGTTGTCGCAGGTGCCCTGGTGCTCTTCGGTTCGGCACTCGCGCTGACCGCAGCGATCGGCGTCGTGCGGTTCCCCGACACCCTGACGCGGATGCACTCCGCGTCCAAACCCCAGGTCCTCGGACTGCTGCTGGTGCTGACGGGCGCCGCACTGCGGCTGCGCGGGCAGGCCGATGTCGGCATGCTGATCCTGGCCGGCTTGTTCACCCTGATCACCGCGCCGGTGGTGGCCAACCGCGTGGGCCAGCTGGCTTATCGTGAGCAGAGTTTCCGCGACGACCTGCTGATCCGCGACGAATTGGACGACAATGGCGCGTACTGACGACGATTCCTGGGACATCACCGAGAGCGTGGGTGCCACCGCGCTGGGTGTGGCCCTGGCCCGGGCCGCCGAATCCGCTTCGGAGAACCCACTGTTCGACGACCCTTACGCACAGCTGTTCATCGACGCCGCCACCGCGGCCGGCTGGTCTTCACCGTTCGCCGGTGGCGCTCCCGGTTCGGTGCAGGCTCAGCGCATTCGCATGGTGTGGGCGTACGCCGCAGCGCGCACCAAATGGTTCGACGAGTTCTTCGCGGCGGCCGGTGCCGCGGGCATCCGCCAGGTGGTGATCCTGGCCGCGGGACTGGATGCGCGGGCCTGGCGACTGCCCTGGCCGGATGGCACCGTGGTTTTCGAGATCGACCAGCCGAAAGTGCTGGCGTTCAAGGAGGAAACGCTGGCGGCCCACGACATCCAGCCGGCCGCCCGGCACGTCGGCGTGCCCATCGACCTGCGCCAGGACTGGCCGGAAGCGTTGCGGCAGAACGGGTTCGACCCCGCCAAGCCGACGGCCTGGCTCGCCGAGGGGCTACTGCCCTATCTGCCCGCCGACGCCCAGGACCTCTTGTTCGACCGCATCCACGGGCTCAGCGCGCCCGGAAGCCGCGTCGCGGTCGAGGGTTTCGGCGCCGGGTACTTCAGTGAGGCGCAGCAGCGCATCCGCGAGGAGCGGATGGCGGCCATCCGGGCTGAAGCCGCACACAGCGGGCAGCCGATCTTCGACGTCAGCAACCTGTTCTACAGCGAACCGCGCGAGGACGTCGCCGAGTGGCTGACCCGCCACGGCTGGCAGACCAGGGTCGAGACGTCCGCCGAGGTCACCGCCCGCTACAAGCCCGAGGTCGCCGGCGAGGTGCCGGATATCGGCAGCGAGTTCGTCGACGCCAAGTTGGTCTGAGCCGATCAGCGGTACCCGTCGATGTACGTTCCGCTGTCGTCCGTACGTACAGCGAGGACGACACCCGGCGCTGCAACAATCTCCTCCGCGTCAGCCGTGGGTGCGGTCCCGGTGGGAACGCAATCCTGGCGGTTGAAGACCGTCAATTGTCTTCTGGCGAACACCACCTCAGCACCGAGAATCACCGCTCGCGCATCCAACAGATCGGTCATCGGGTAGTCCGCGAAGGTACATCGCGCTTGCCCGTCTCGGCCCCTCAACATGAAGTCGTCCGCTGGCTCAGGTCCGGTGGCGAGAAAATCCGCCGACTCGTCACGAGTCCGATAGACAAGCACTTGCCCGTGAAAATCCAGAACGCGCCGATCAGCCGTACTCACGAAAGCACCCACGCCACCAGTGGATTCGACGTCGGCGCCCATCACATATCCATCTCGGCCCGCCCGGCTGATGCCCGGACGGATGGCGTTGAGGTCGTGGCCCGAATATGGCAGGCCCGCTAAAAGCGTTGTTTTCCAGCGAATTTGGCCGTTCGATGGATCGACGTAGACGAAGCGAATATCGGCTTTGTCACCAGACACACACCGATATGCGGAACCCGGCAGGCTGGGGTTTCCGCCGTACCAACCGCGGCATTCGGTGGACGGCGCCGGAATTGACCACAGCAGCTTCCCGGTCCGGGTGTCGTAGCGGGTCCACTCGCTGGCGTCCTTGTTGGTCGCTACCAGGAACGGCGGCGTTCTGCGGTTGTAGTCCAGATAGCCAAATGCTTTCGTCAGGCCAAGGTCGGACGACCACCAAAGTTGTTGGCCGGTCATGGCGTCCAGTCCGATCAACATGTCCGGACGGCCGCCCAGCCTGACCACGACTGTGCTTCCTTGATCGAAAACAGCCACGTCCGCGACAGTCTGAGTACTAGGTCCGCTGCGGCGATAATGCCAACGTTCGACGCCGTCGGACCGGTACGCGGTTACGCCGTCCTTGCCATAGGTCACGAATCCGGCCCCGCCTGACTCAACGCGCCAATTCCGACGACGCGACGTGCCGTTGGCGTCGGCAATGCGGATCGTAAAAGCTTTTTGTCCCAAACGATCTGGACTTGTAGGCACAGCCGTCTGCGTCGCGGTGGTGGCCTCGACAAACCGACCGTCGTCACCGGCTCGCAACGCCGACATTGTCATGGCACCGGCGACCACCACGGCCATCACCAATCCGATACCGACGAGCCAGCGACCACCCCGTGCCCACCGAGCGACGGCGGGCGCGGCGAGGGCGGCAGCCACGGTGCCCGACACAGCCAGCTGCCAACTGCTCACCGCGGTAGGCAGCTTGGGTGTCACCGGGAGGCGTTGCATCCAATCGAAAAACTGCCCCATCCCAGAGCCAGCCAACAGTAAGTACACCAACGCGATACCGGCCGCCAGCACACTCCATCCCCAGTACCGCGACACCCGTTTGAACCGTACGAGCAGCAGCGCGGCAACAAGAATGACTGCGACGGCGCATACCGATGACGCAACTGCTTTGGGGGACATGCTCGCCCAATACGAGGAGTTGTCGCCCTGTCGCACAGACTCTGACCACGCCGCGTAACCAGGCGAGGGGTCCGGCACCAGCCAGCTCCACAGCGATAGCCCAGCCGCCCAAACCAACAGGCCCACGGCCACGCCGAGGCAGACTGTCGACAAGCCCACCAGGACACGCCTCAGCATGCTGCCCCCGCCCCTCCCCTGACGTTGACCATCTGAACTACCGCCGGTTGTCAGGCGCAGTTCACCACCAAGCTCAGTTGAACTTGATCTTCACCTGCTCGCCGCTGACGTCGGCGGTGGTCCCGGTGACGTACGAGGTCAACGTGCCGCGCTTGGTCCCGCCATTGCGGCCCTGCCCGCTCACGTCGTAGTGCACCTCACCGCTGATCCGGACCTCCATGCGGTACTCGTCCAGATCGCCGACCTTGACGGCACTCATGTCGGGCGGGCTCCACGTCACGGTGCCGTCGACCAGATCGCGGTCGCTGATCTTCACGGGGCACGGCGCCGGCGGCACCAGTGAGCGCGACGACGAGCAGCTGCCGTACGCCGCGTCCAGCAGCTTGGCGATGGTCTTGGTGCCCGAATCGTTGAGCGCGAACTTCGGCTGCAGGTAGGCGCTCGACGAATACCCTTCGACGGCGTCGAGCAGCAGCGGCTTGGCGGCGGTGACCGACACGTACGGGCTGGTGCTGCCGAGCTCGAGGAAGCCCGGGAACACGTAGATCGCCGATTCCTCGGCGATCTCCTTGCCGAACACCGTCATGGACTTGCGGGCGGCGTTCTCGGTGCTGCTCAACGACGACAGATCGAGCTTGACGGCGGCGTGGGCCAGCTGCCACTTGCCGCCTTCCTTCTTGACGTGGATCGTGGCGTCGGAGTTCTTGTCGCCGAACTTGGCCGCCACGTGGACGTCGGCGCGGCCGATCGACTCCATGGTCTTGTCTTCGTTCAGGATGCGGATGTCGCTGATCGGCCATTCGGCGATCTGCTTCTTCAGCACGTCGCTGGACAGGAACTCCTTGGAGGCGGGCTGATCATTGCTGAACGACAGCGCCGTGTCGGCGTTGCCGTTCGACAGCGCTTCCAGATAGCCCTTCACCACCTCGCTGGCGGAGCTTGAGCCGCCGCTGTCGCCCGAACCGAACGAGTCGTAGACGTAGTAGATGCCACCACCCAGCACGACGAGCACCACGACAATGGCCGCGATGATCAGCGGCACCTTGTTCTTCTTCTGCGGGGTGACGAACGGCTGTGCGCCGTAGCCGCCTGCCGGCGCTCCCGGCCACCCCTGGCCGGCACCTGGTGCCGCCGGCGGGGTCCCCCATCCCTGCGGCGCCCCGGTGGGTGCGCTCGGCGCCTGGCCCCAGCCGCCGGTCTGCGGCGCGGCCGGCTGGCCCCAGGCCGGTGTCTGCGGCGCACCTGCCGGCGGCTGGCTCAACGGTGGCGGCGTCTGCGGGGGCCATCCGGGCGCGGCCGGCGGCGTGGTCTGGTGAATCGCCGTCTCTTCTTCGTCCGACGATCTACCCGCGCCGCCACCTGGGTTGGGACCGTTGTAACCGCTCCCCTGCCAACCCGTCATCGTGAACCCTCCCCGTAACACAACAAGCTGTGTCAAGGATAAGCGGTGCCGCACCCCCCTGCCTGCACGGAACGGCCGCCGCTACTCCTCGGACAGCTGGAATTCCACCATCGCGGTGAGACTCTCGACCGCTTCTTCGAGCGCGTCCAGCCGGGCCGCGGCATTCGGCGCGGCCAGCACGGAGTACTTGTCGGCCTGGCCGATCGGCAGTAGTGCGGCCAGCGCGTAGAGGCGTTGTCCCACATCGGGTTTGACGGTCCTGGCCAGGATCGAGGCCCGGTCCCGCAGGCGTGCGCCCTGCGCCGACGCGATGCGTTCGAACAGCGCGATGATCCGGTCCTCGACCGCCACGATGGACGCCTCCGGGACCACCGGCCCGGGCTCGTCGGGCCACCGCTCGATTTCGGCCCGCGGATACGGATCGTCGTTGTGCCACTGCACTATTCGGATGCGGTCGGTCACGCTGCAGCTCAGCATGTACCGGCCGACGCCCTGCGGCTGGCACCGGTCGATCTGGGCGAGCGCCCCGACCGAGCACCGGGCGTCGCCGCCGCCGACTTCACGGCCGGCCGAGATCAGCACCACGCCGAACACCTGCTCCGGGGCGGCCATGCAGTCCCGCACCAGTTCGCCGTACCGCGGCTCGAAGATCCGCAGCGGCAGTTCGTCGCCGGGCAGCAGCGCGGACTCCAGCGGGAACATCGGCGTGATGGGCACGGCTACAACACCAGCTCCGACACCAACGCGTCCACGACTTCCAGCAGATCCCCGTCGGTTTCCTCGGCGACCCGGCGCTGGCGTTGATACGAGCCGCCCAGGGTGTAGATGTCGACGACCCGGGCCAACTCGTCGGCGCAATTCAGTGATGCCGCAACCGGTTCCAACCGGTTCAGCAGCTCGTCCAGATCTTCGGTGACCAACCGCTCGTTGCTGTCGGCATCCAGGATGATCTCGGCGTCCAGTCCGTACCGCGCTGCGCGCCACTTGTTTTCCTGCACATGCCAGGGCGGCATGGTCGGCAGCTGCTCGCCGGCGTCGAGCCGGCGGTCCAGATCGACGATCAGGCAGTGCGTCAGCGCGACCAGCGCACCGAGTTCGGCGATGTTGGACACGCCGTCGAAAATCCGGACCTCGATCGTGCCCAGATGCGGCGACGGCCGGATGTCCCAACGGATTTCGTTCATGTGGTCGATGATGCCGGTCTTGCGCTGGTCGTAGACGAAGCGCTCGAAGTGAGACCACTTCTGAAAGTGGAATGGCAGGCCCGCGGTCGGCAGCTGCTGGAACATCATGGCCCGGTTGCTGGCGTAGCCGGTGTCCTCACCGTCCCAGTACGGCGACGACGCCGACAGCGCCAGCAGATGCGGGTACTGGTTGAGCAACGACGTGATGATCGGCATCACCTTGTGCGCCGAGGAAATCCCGACGTGTACGTGCACGCCCCAGATCAGCATCTGCCGGCCCCACCACTGGGTCCGTTTGATCAGTTCGGCGTAGCGCTGCCCTTCGGTGAGCTGCTGGCTCTCCCACTCGGCGAACGGGTGAGTGCCCGCGCAGAACAGCTCCATGCCGCGGTCGCGCACGATCCGGCGTACCGGGCCGAGCGTCGACCGCAGATCGTCCATGGCCTGGCCGGCGGTGTCGCACACACCGGTGACCACCTCAACGGTGTTGCGCAGCAATTCCTTGTGCACATGCGGCGTCTCGCCGATCTCGGCGATGACCGCGGCGGCCTCGTTGCTCAGGTCGCGTGTGCGGGCATCGACGAGGGCGAACTCCCATTCGACGCCGAGGGTCGGCCGTGGCGACCCGGCGAAATCGATTCGCGGTGGGGTGTGGCTGTCCGCGCTACCCGGCAGCGATGACACCGCACGCCACGCGCTTACCGGAGTCACCGGTGTTCATCGAAGCCTCGTCCGCCCCCGGTGCGGCGCCCTGGATCTGCTGGTACCGGTCAGCCGGGATGTTGCCGAAGTTGTCGGCCTTCTCGTGGATGATCAGCGCGGTCTTGTTGCCGGCGAGCAGCTGCTCGGCGGTGAAGGCGTCGGTGGTGGTCACCAGCGAGCCGGTGCCGTCGCCCTTGACCTGCAGCGAGGCGAGATCACCGCTCATCGGGTAGCCGGTGTGGCCCGGAGCCTGGAAGTGTCCGCCGGCGGACAGGAAGTCGCCGGGGGCGCCACCGGTCGGCGCCACCGAGTTCGGCTCGCACTTGCCGGCCGAGTGGATGTGCAGGCCGTGGAATCCGGGCGTCAGCACGCCGCCGGAGGTGGTCTTGACCGTCAGCGTGGCGAACCCACCGTTGAACAGGAACTCGGCGGTCGCGACCGTGGTGCCCTCGGGGGTCTTCAGCTCGGTGACCAGCTTCTCGCCGATCGGGGCGGCCTGCGGGGCCGCCTTCTCGCCGGCCTTTTCACCGTGGCCCTGCGGGGCGTGCTCGACGCCGGTCCACACCGCGGGGGTGGTGCCGGGCACGGACGAGGGGACCTGTCCGGGAGGGGCACATGCAGCGACGACAGGAGCGATGACCGCAGCGGCGGCGAGGAAGCGAATCGGGGCTGAGATCGGCATGCCCGAGAGCCTAACCGGTCACCAGAACGATGACGCCCGGTCCCTTGTCATTGAGCGCCGGGATGCGCGGTTCGACGGGCGCGTCGAGGATTTTGCCGACCGCTTCGGCGGCTTCCTTCTCTCCCGCGGCCTCACCGAAATACACGGTCGTGGCGGCCGGCGGGGCGTCGACGCTGAGGTTGTCGGTCTCGGTCACGTTCCACTGCTGCTCGTGCAGCTTGTTGGCGACGGTCTGCGCGGCGCCGGCCACCTCAGAGATGTTGAACACCTTGACGTCGGCCTTGGCAGGCGCCGGCGTCGTCGACGTCGTGGTGGCAGTGGCGGATGTCGCACTGGCGGAGCTGCTCGACGAGCTCGAGTCGGAGCTGCTGTCTGAACTCAGCGACTGGAACGCCACCAGCAGGAACACGACACCGAGGAACAACAGCACCATGACCATGGCGCGCAGGGGCAGTCCGGAAGACTCTCGCTGATTCATTGCTCCCCACCTTATCGAGGCGGACCCTCAGGGCAGAAAAGCTAGGTGATTTCGAAACCGAGACGACGCGCTGCCTTGGCCTTCTGTCGGCTGGCGCGCTGCCGGCGCAGTCGCTTGACCAGCATCGGGTCCGCGGCCAGCGCCTCAGGCCGGTCGACCAGGGCGTTGAGCACCTGGTAGTACCGGGTCGCCGACATCGAGAACAGTTCCTTGATGGCGTCCTCTTTGGAACCCGCGAATTTCCACCACTGACGTTCGAAACCAAGAATGTCGTGTTCGCGACGGGTCAACCCGTCAGCGAGCTCAGAGTCGTCCCCGGATCGCTCAGTACGCGCCATAGCGCCGTCCATTTCGCCCCTGGACCCTTTCTCTGATCTCGGTATATGCCAGCCTGTTTCGTGCGTCACAACGGATCTGGGACGCTGCAAGTGGTTCGGCGAACATTCAACCACGGCCGACGGTATTGAGCCGTGATCGTTACCCGCGAGTCGGATCATTAAGATTGCTCGTCATGGCTGTCCGTCCAATCTGCATCGTCGGTGACCCTGTTCTGCACACCGCGACCACTCCGGTGGCCGTCGGCGCCGACGGCTCCCTCCCTTCCGATCTCGCCGCGCTGATCGATGACATGTACGAAACGATGGACAAGGCCAACGGCGTGGGCCTGGCCGCCAATCAGATCGGCGTCGGGCTGCGGCTGTTCGTCTACGACTGCGCCGATGACCGCGGCCAGACCGCGCGGCGTCGCGGCGTCGTGATCAACCCGGTCCTGGAGACCTCGGAGATCCCCGAGACCATGCCCGACCCGGACTACGACGACGAGGGCTGCCTGTCGGTCCCCGGCGAGTCGTTCCCGACCGGCCGCGCCACGTGGGCCAAGGTCACCGGTCTGGACGCCGACGGCAAGCCCGTCGAGCTGGAGGGCACCGGCCTGTTCGCCCGGATGCTGCAGCACGAGACCGGTCACCTCGACGGCTTCCTGTACCTCGACTGCCTGATCGGCCGCAACGCGCGGGCCGCCAAGCGGATGGTCAAGTCGAACAAGTGGGGCGTGCCGGGGCTGAGCTGGATGCCGGGCGAGGTCGACGACCCGTTCGGGCACTGATGCCTTCGGTCGGTAGCCGCGTCTCGTTGCGCTACCGATTGTCCGAGCAAGAGGCCGGCCTCGAATCTGAGGCCTTCACCGACGTCGTCGGGCACCTCGAGGCGCTCACCCCGGCTGTGGTGGTGCGCACCAAATCGGGTGAGCGCGTCGAGATCAGCCCCGACGCGGTGATGTCGGTGCGCGAGTTGTCGCACGCCCCGGTGCGCAATTCAGAGATACGTGCGGTCGAGCACGCGGCCGCCCTGGCCTGGCCGGGTACCGAACGGCACTGGGCCGGCGGCTGGTTGCTGCGCGCCGGCGGGACGGACAAGCGCACCAACTCGGCTGCGCCGCTGCTCTTTTCGTCGGACTTGACGACCCTGCCGACGATCGCCGACTGGTACGCCGAACACGGACTGCAACCGTGGGTGGCGCTGCCGGAGCGGCTGCTGCCGGTCCGTTCCGAAGGCGTCGAGCCGAATCGCGTGCTCACCATGGAACTGTCGGGCACCACCCATGCCGAATTGCCCTCGCATCCGGATGCCCGATGGTTGGAGATTCACGCACAGGACGTGCCCGTCGAGCTGCTCAGCACCGTCGTCGACGGAGACGTGGCATTCGCCACGGTGGCCGACGCGGCGGTCGGGCGGGTCGCCGTGACCACGGCGCCCGGCGGCAGGGTGTGGGCCGGGCTGTCGGACGTCGCGGTGCTCGAGCCGCAACGCCGGCGTGGACTCGGCCGGGCCGTCTGTGCCGAGCTGGTGGCCTGGGCCGCCGGCCGCGGCGCGACGCACGCCTACGTCCGGGTTCCCGACGACAACGCGCCGGCGATCGCGCTGGCCGAGTCGATGGGTTTCCGGCTGCATCACCGGTCGCGGTACGTGCTCCTGTAACGCCGCGGCCACGGTTTCCCGCGCGACATCGTCGGCGCCCGGGAAACCGTGGCCTCGGCAGGTACCAGCTAGTGCGCGTCGGCTCCACTGTGGGCCGAACCACCCTGAGCTGCAGTGGATTTCGCCGGTGCCGACTTCTTCACAGGCTTCGGCTTCTCGGCCTTCTCCGACTTCTGCTTGCCCGGCTTCTTCGACTCGGACTTCTTGGTCTCCGACTTGGTGGTCTCGGACTTCGTTGTGTCGGACTTGGTCTCGGACGTCTTCGTCTCCGACTTGGTGGTATCCGGCTTGGTGTCATCCGACTTCTGGTTGTCGGCCTTCGTCGGGGTCGCCGGAGTGGCGGGCGTCGCCGGGGTCGCCGGCGTGGCCGGGGTCGCCGGCGTCTCCGACGTGGCGGGGGTGGCCGGAGTTGCCGAGGTCGCCGGAGTTGCGGGTGTAGCCGAGGTGGCCGGGGGTCTCGGTCTTGGCCGGAGCAGCAGGCTTCGCGGGCGCTTCCGGAGCCTCCGCCGCGGTCGCCTTCACCTGCGTCACCGCCAACGTGGACTGCGGGATCGAGGTGATCGAGTTGTCCGTCGCCGCCTTGGTCACCGACACCTGCGTGGCAGCAGCCGGATCGGCGGCGGTCTTGGGCGCCAGCGGATTACCCGTGCCGCTCCAGCCGATGGCCTTGGCGAGGATGCGGCCGAGCGACACCATGGCGCCGATGGGCCCGATGCCCAGACCGTCGATCTGCAGGTCCGTCCCGATGATGTCGGCATAGACGGTCTGCCCGAGTGAGTTCAGGATCGAACCACCGAGGCCCATCTGATCCCAGCCCGTCGATCCGGCGGTGAACAGTCCGCCGAACTGGATGTTGAGCGCCTTGACGACGGCATTGTCGCTGAGGGGAATGGTCTTGTTGATCAGCTTGGCCACGAGGTCCAAGTTGAGGTTGGCGCCGTTGAGGACGCCGTCCACCATGGCAGCCGGGATGTTGATGACGGTCTGCAGCGCTTTCGCCGCGTCGCCTTGCGACAGGGACGCACCGATGCTGGTGAGACTGTTCGCCAGCGCCACCGCCGGGCTGATCGCCGGTCCTGCCAGGCCGATCAGGACCCCGCTCAGAGGCGATGCCAGGAAGTTGAACACTTCCTGCACGACCCGGTTGGCCATGGCGTTCGAGGCCGTCGGAAGCAGCTTCGGAATCACCTGAAGCAGGATGAAGTGGAAGCCATCGTTCGAGTCGACGGACTGCGAGTTGTTGCCGGGGTCGGTGCCCAGCAACGTCGCGGCGGTGATCGCCGACTGCACGTTGTGCCCGATCTCGCCCAAAACCGTGCCGATGTTGCCGGGATTCTGCAGGATGGCCCCGACATGGTCGATCTGGTTCGCCAGGAACTGCTGCAGCAGCACCGCCGGCGCCTCGGAGAAGGCCTCGCCGATGCGCCCGGCATTCGCCGCGGCGGTCTTGAACGCGTCCTGCCACGGCTGCAGCGGGTTGTACGCCGCAGTCAGTTGCACGGCGGCGGTGCTGACCGACGGCAGCGCCGGAAGCTTGACGGAGGCGGGTGCCGACGTGAGCAGTGGGCCGGCCACGATGGCCGCCGTGGTCGCTGCGCAGATACCCGCCTTGGTATGGCGACGGACCGCTGAATCCATGAGAAAGACTCCTCTTGACGAGTTGATTGGGCTGATTTGGGCAGGACAAAAGAGCTCGGTTGATCGGACGGAAGGTCCGACGGGAATCAGTGGGCCTCCCCCGAGCAGGGAGGCCCACTGACTGCGACTACTTGCTGCTGACTACTTGCTCGAGGCGGCCGAAGCGTGCGAGCCGTCGGCGCCGTTGGCCGAACCACCTTGGCCAGCAGCGGGTTTCGCCGGCTTCTTCGCAGGCTTCGGCTTCTCCGACTTCTGCTTGCTCGGCTTCTTCGCATCGGACTTCTTGGTCTCGGACTTGGTGGTGTCCGACTTCGTGTCCGACTTGGTCGAGTCCGCCTTCTGGTCATCCGACTTCTGGTTGTCGGACTTCGCCGGAGAGGCAGGCGTCGCCGGGGTGGCGGGCGTGGCCGGAGTTGCCGGGTTCGCGGGCGTCTCCGAAGTTGCCGGGGTCGCCGGAGTGGCGGGGGTCGCCGGGGTCGCGGGCGTGGCCGGAGTTGCCGGGGTCGCCGGCGTCTCCGACTTGGCCGGCGCGGCAGGCTTCTCGACCGTCTGCGGAGCCTGGGCCGCGGTGGCCTTCACCGGAGTCACCGCCAACGCAGGCTGCGGGATCGAGGTGATCGAGTTGTCGGTGGCCGCCTTGGTCACCGATACCTGGGTGGCGGCAGCCGGATCAGCAGCAGCCTTGGGGGCCAACGGATTACCGGTACCGCTCCAACCGATGGCCTTGGCCAGCAGGTGGCTGAGGTTCACCAGCGCACCGATCGGTCCGATGCCCTGGCCGGCGATGGTCAACGGGTCGTTCGGGGCAAGCGACGTGACGGCGGTGAGGCCGAGGGAGTTCAGGATCGAGCCACCGATGCCGGTCATGTCCATGCCCGTCACACCAGCGGTGAACAGCCCACCGAACTGGATGTTGAGCTTCTGCAGCTCGTTGCCGGCCGGCATGGTCTTGGTGATCAGCGGCGCCAGCACATCCAGGTTCAGGTTGGCTCCGTTGAGGAAGCCGTTCACCATGGCCGCGGGGATGTTGATGGCGGCTTGGGCTGCGGTCATCGCGTCACCCGCGGCGAGCGAGGTCGCGATCTTGGTGATGCTGTTGACGAGCGCCACGACGGGGCTGATGCCGGGACCCACCAAACCCATCAGCACGCCGCTGAGCGGTGATGCCAGCACGTTGACCACCTGCGTGACGATCGCGGATGCCTGCGGGTTGCCCGCCGTCGGGAGCATGTTGGGGAGCATCTGCGCGACCAGGCCGTGCCACACGTCGTTCGAGCCGGCGATGGTCCAGTCCTCCGGCTTGGTCCCCAGCAGCGTGGCTGCGGTGATCGCCGACTTCACGTTCTGCCCGACATCCTGGATCACCGCGCCGATGTTGCCGGGATTTTGCAGGATGGCCCCGACATGGCTGATCTGGTTCGCCAGGAACTGCTGCAACAACACGGCCGGCGCCTCGGAGAAGGCCTCACCGATGCGCCCCGCGTTGGCCGATGCGGTGTTGAACGCGTCGAGCCATGGCTGCAGCGGGTTGTATGCCGCGGTCAGCTGCACCGCGGCGGTGCTGACCGACGGCAGCGCCGGCAGATGCGCGGCGGCGGGCACTGACGGCAACAGCGGGCTGACCACGATGGCCGCCGTGGTCGCTGCGCAGATACCCGCCTTGGTATGGCGACGAACCGCAACATTCATGAAGTGACTCCTCGGGGGTCGGCTTGCTTACTGGCCGGTAATTTACCGACGAGTAACCGAGTTAATCCAGAGTTTTTGACGAAGTCGTAACGAATCGATAGCGACGGCATGCGGCTCACAGGCCACACCAAGCTGGTTTGCGTATTAGCCGGTAAAGCGCCGTTCATAGCCCCGCTAACCTTCCGGGCAAATGGCCAGTCGGCAAACCCATTTACACCGCCGGGCGAGCCTCCGACGCAACCCTGGAAGACCAGGCGGACCAGCCAGATATATTCCGATTAGTCATGCTCAGGCGCGATTTTCGCGTCGTGACCGAGACCACATCGGATCACGATCGTGACCGGTATCTCACATGGGCGAAGCCGCCTCTGTGAACTCGGACGGGACGCCCCGTGCCCAGTCCGGGGCAAATCAGGCGCCCGCCTCGTGGGCGCGCCAACGCAATTGCTGCGGCCGCCCCGACAGCAGCCCGCCGCGGCCCCGGCAGGTGTCCACATGGTGAGACAACATATGGGACCGGCCGTCCCGGGCAATGCCGGCAACCGTCCCTGCGGGCGCTGCGGGGCACGACCGCCGATGCCGGCCGACGCTTCGCCAAGTATCTTGGACCGGCGGTGGAACGCACCGAAGTGTCAGGCTGGTCAGGGGTTGCGGGTGCAAGAGAATGCGGCGCTGTCGGCCGCCGAGTTGCTCGAACTCAACCGTGACGTTCAGGGCTCGCGCGCGGTCCGGCTGCTGGCGACAAACAACCTCGGCGTCTACGCCACATTGATGGAGCGGCACCTCAGTGACGGCATGATCGCCGAGACGGATCTGGTGGTCCGGCTGGAACGCGACCTGGCGACGCTCGGCGAGACCGACGACCAGCTCGGACAGTCCGGCCTGGCCCTGATCAAGTCGTGGGCCAGCCAGGGCTGGGTGCACCGGGTGACCGAGACGCGCGCCGGCGCGGAACGCAACGTCTGTTATCTGACGCAGGACGCCCGTCGCGCCCTCGACTTCGTGCGCGGCATGCGCCGCGGCGACAGCATCGCCACCGGCGGCTCGATCGCCGGCATCGCGTCCCGCATGCGCCAGATCGCCACCCGCGCCGGCAACGACCCTGACCGCATCCGGGCCGGCATCGAAGCCGAGATCGCCGCGCTGCACCGCGAGCTCGACGAGCTGGAGGCCGGCCTGCGCCCCGAGCCCGACGTCACCGACATGTACGACGAAGCCCGCGCCATCGCGCTGCAGATGGAACGGCTGATCACCGACATCGGCCTCTACGGCACGATGATCGAGCAGGCCACGCAGGCGCTGGACGATCCGATCGACACCAACATCGAGTACCGCGACCGGCAGCGCCAGATGTACGCCGATTACCAGGCGGCCTGGGATTCGGCGGGCCGCGATTCGCATCGGGCGTTCCTGCGGATGATCAACGACCCCGACCAGCGCGCCGAATTCGAGAACGACATCGCCACTGTGGCGTCGGCGCTGCCCGAGCTGGACCCGGCGCTGCGCAAGGTGATGGCCGGGTTCTTCGAGTTGATCGGCCACCAGATCGACGAGGTCGAACGCATCCAGCAGCGCTGCGCGCAGCGGGTCAAGCGGTTCACCGCGTTCGGCACCATGGAGTCCAGCCGGGGTGTGGCCCGCCAGCTCAACGAGGCCATCGGCGCCGCCCGGACACTGCTGAAGTCGTCCCTCACCGACTCCCGGCTGGACATCGAGGTCCCCCTGGCCCGGCACGCGATCAGCTCGATCGGCGCGCTGAGTTTCAAGATCGGCGACCTGTCGGCACCCAAGCCCGCCGAAGCGGCGCAGGGCGACGTCGACCTGTCCACCTTCGCGGCACTGACCACCCAGGTCGATGCGCCCGCGATGTCCGAGATGCTCAACGCCGCGGTCGCGCGACGGCCGGTGTCACTCGCCGAGGCCGTCTCCTTGCTCGATTCGGCATACCTGGGCCACGTCATCGTGTTGTGGTCCTGGGCCCTCAAACAGCCTGGCGGGCAGGGCGACCCGAGCGACGACACCATGTCGGTGCGCTTCCGGTCGCTCGACGGCCGGGACCGCGAGATCGAGGTGCCCTATCTGATGTTCACCGAGCCTGTTGCCGTGGCGGGAGCCCTTCATGACTGACTCACCCATCGATTTCGCCTCGCTGCCCGAGGTCGACAGCACCAGCCGGGCGGTGCAGCAGCGTCGTCCACGCTTCGACGGCGACGTCAGCGCCATGCCGGACCGGGCCTGCTGGGCATTGCAGCACCTGCTGACCCGCCGCTACATCAGCAGCGAGTCCGACCGTGACATCTACAGCTGGATCCTGGAGTACCGCAACGAATTGTCGGTGCGGCTGTCCGAACTCGACCTGCAGTTGCGCATCTCCGAGGGCGTCGACATCGCGTTCATCGAGCAGGCCCGTTACGAGTCGGCCAAGGGCATCAAGCTGCTGCGCCGCGAGCCGCTGGGCACCTACGACTCGATTCTGGCTCTGCACCTGGCGCAGCTGATGCGCGCCGGCGGCGACCAGAGCTTCCTCATCACCCGTGACGAGATGCATGGCATGTTCAGCGGAGTGCTGAACGAAACCGACCGTGACGCAGTCACTTTCACCGCCCGGATCGATGCCGCCATCGCCCGCCTCACCGGTCTCGACATCCTGCGCCGTAGCCGCGACGACGAGGACAGCTACACCGTGAGCCCCGTCATCACGGCCGTGATGACGGCCTCGGTGATCACCGAGCTGCAGCAGCAGTTCGAACAACTCACCGGTGGAGGTACTGAAGCCGATGTCTGAGCAGTTCCACCTGTCCCGGCTCCAGATCATCAACTGGGGCGTGTTCGACGGTTATCACAGCATCCCGTTCAGCGCCGGCGGCTCACTGGTCGCGGGCGGCTCCGGCAGCGGTAAATCGTCACTGCTGGACGCGATTTCGCTCGGCTTCCTACCGTTCAACCGGCGCAACTTCAACGCATCCGGCGACAACACCGCGGCCGGCTCGAGCGCGGGCCGCCGCACCGTCGACAAGTACGTCCGCGGCGCCTGGGGCCAGCGCAGCGAAGCCGGCACGAGCCAGGTGATGTACCTGCGCGGCGAAGGCACCACCTGGTCCGCCGTCGCGGTGACCTACACCAGCAACACGGGCCGCACCATCACGGGCCTGGTGCTCAAATGGCTGACCGGAGAATCGCGTTCGGATTCGTCGAGCCGGTTCGTCATCGGCGACGGCGACCTGGACATCGAGGACGTCTGCAACCGGTGGGCCGCGGGCCGGTTCGATGCCGGCGTGTTCAAGGGTGACGGCTGGCGGTTCACGACCAAGGTCGAGTCGCAGTACCTGGCGCAGCTGTATGCCTCGATCGGTATCCGCGCGTCGGACGCCGCACAGCAGCTGCTCGGCAAGGCCAAGTCCCTGAAAAGCGTTGGTGGGCTTGAGCAGTTCGTCCGCGAGTTCATGCTGGACGAACCGGACAGCCTGGCCCGGCTGCCTGAGGCGCTCAAGCAGATCGATCCGCTGGTCGAGGCCCGGGAACTGCTCGCGGTGGCTCAGCGCAAGCGCAAGATCCTCGGTGACATCGAGGCCATCCAGGTGCGTTACGCCTCCGAGTCGACCGACCTCGGCATCATCGACCTGGTCGACCTGCCGATGGTGCGGGCCTATACCGATCATGTGCGGCTCCGGCACTGCCCCGCGGAGATCGAGACGCTCGATGCGACCATCGACCAGCTGGAGAACGAGAACGCCGACCTGACGCGGCAGCTGAATCTGGCCAAGGCCGAAGGTGATTCGCTCAACGCCCAGATCAACGGCGCATCGGCGAACGTCGGCCCGCTGCAGGCCCAGGTCAATGCGGCCGAAGCGCAGGCCGACGACGTGGCCCGGCGGCGCGCGGCCTACGAGGAGATGGTCGCTGCCCTCGGCGTCGAAGTGCCCGATACGGCCGACGAATTCTGGAACCTGCGCGAGGAACTCACCCGGCAGGCCACCGAGATGCTGGGCAAGCTCGAGTGGGGGCGCGATGCGTCCACCGACGCGGAGTACGCACAGAAGTCGGCACGCATCCTGCGCGACAACGCGGCCAAGGAACTCAAGCGCGTCGAGCACGTCGGCTCGGCGCTGCCCGAGTCCGCCGTGACGATGCGCGACCACATCTGCGCCGGCGTCGGCATCGACCCCGCCGAACTGCCGTATGTCGCCGAGCTTTTCGACTTGCATCCGGAACACTCGCGCTGGCGACTAGCGGTGGAGAAGGTCCTGCGCGGGGTCGGCCTGCGGCTACTGGTGCCGGATCAGCACTATGCCAAGGTGCTGCGGTTCGTCAACGAGACCAACATGCGCGGACGGCTGGCGCTGCACCACGTGCGGGCCGGCGCCTCGGGACGCGAGGCCGAACCGAACACGTTGGCGGGCAAGCTGTTCCTGGTCAAGCCGAAGCACCCTTGTGCGGCCGAGGCCGTCGATGTGATCGCCGCGGCCGGTGACCACATCTGCGTGGACACCCCCGACGTGTTCGTGCGCTTCCGCCGCGCCGTCACCGACACGGGTCTCTACAAGGACTCCGATCGGCTGGCCATCAAGGACGACCGGCGCCCGATCAAGCCGTCCGAGTACATCTACCAGGGCGATATCGGCGCCAAGCTGGAAGCGCTGCACGCCGAACTCACCGAGGCCGAAGAGGCCTTCAACACCGCCCGGCGGGCCGCGGATGAGATTGCGGCGCAACGCCAGCAGTGGCGCGACCGGGCCGCGGCGTGCAAGGCAGTCTACGAACAGTTCCCGCAGTGGAGTCAGATCGACACCGACACCGCCGAGGGTCACGCCGACCGGCTCCGCGAGCAGTACGAGCTGCTGCTGGCCGACCACCCCGACATCGAGGCGCTGTCGGCGCGTGCCGAGGAGTGCTGGGTCGACATCCAGACCCTGATGACCCGGCGCGGCGCGATCCAGACCCGGCGCGACGATCTCGACGCCCGCCGGACACAGCTGATGGACCTGCAAGATCGGCTCTCCCCCGCCGCGGTGTCGGAGCAGGCCACAGATCTGTTGCGCCGCTACGCCGCTGACGTCCCGGTGCCACTGGAACTGCTCAACCCCGAGCCGCACCGCGAGGCGCTGTTCGCCGCCATCCGCCGCGAACGCGACCAGCTCACCGAGAGCCGCCGGCGCTCCTACGAGGAGCTGTCGCGCATCGTCGCGACGTTCGACGCCTCGTTCCCGGATGCGATACCGAACGACTCCGACGACTTCGACGAGCGCATCTACGACTATGTCGCGGTCTGCCGTCACATCGACGAGCGCGAGTTGCCCGACGCCTACGACCGCATGATGCGACTGATCACCGAGCAGGCGCCCGACGCGATCCTGACACTGCACCGCGTCGCCGAGCAGGAGACCCGGCGGATCAGCGAGCAGATCGAGCGCGTCAACACCGGTCTGGGGGCGGTGGAATTCAACCGCGGCACCCGGCTGACGCTGCGCGCCAACCCGCGCAGCATGGCGGCGGTGTCCGAGCTGACCGACATCGTCAAGGCCATCTCCCGGCGCATCGCCGAGGTCGGCCTGGGCGACAAGAAGGCGATCCTCGAGCAGTACGCCGACATCCTGCGGTTGCGAAACCGCCTGGCGGGCAACAACCCCGAGGACCGCGCCTGGACCCGCGATGCGCTCGACGTGCGGAACCGGTTCACGTTCGACTGTGCCGAGTGGGACGTCGCCAGCGGCGAACTGATCCGCACGCACAGCAACGCCGGTGACAACTCCGGTGGCGAGCAGGAGAAGCTGATGGCCTTCTGCCTGGCCGGAGCGCTCAGCTTCAACCTGGCCAATCCCGAAAGCGGCGACAACAAGCCGGTTTTCGCGCAGCTGATGCTCGATGAGGCGTTCTCCAAGTCCGACCCGCAGTTCGCCTCGCAGGCGTTGCAGGCGTTCCGCAAGTTCGGCTTCCAACTGGTGATCGTCGCGACGGTGCAGAACGCCACCACCATTCAGCCCTACATCGACGGCGTGGTGATGGTGTCCAAGTCCGAGGCCACCGGCCGCAATGCCCGACCGGTCGCGAACGTCGCCACCAAGACCATCACCGACTTCACCGCCCTACGTCGGGAACTGAAAGTCCCCGAGCCTGTCTGATCGGAGCGTCATGCGTATCGCCACCTGGAACGTCAACTCCATCCGCACCCGGGTCGACCGGGTCACGGACTGGCTGTCCCGCGCGGACGTGGACGTGCTCGCCATGCAGGAGACCAAGTGCAAGGACGAGCAGTTCCCGACGATGCCGTTCGCGGCACTCGGTTATGAAGTCGCGCACGTCGGGCACAGCCAGTGGAACGGCGTGGCGATCGCGTCCCGCGTCGGAATCGAGGACGTGCAGGTCGGCTTCGACGGCCAACCGCAGTGGCAGGACGCCGACGAGGCGCGTGCCATCGGCGCCACCTGCGGCGGGGTCCGGTTGTGGAGTCTGTACGTGCCCAATGGCCGGACGCTGGAAGACCCGCACCTGCCCTACAAGCTGAAATGGCTTTCCGCCCTGCGGGATACCGCGACCGGCTGGCTGGCCGACGATCCGTCGTTGCCGTTGGCCCTGATGGGCGACTGGAACATCGCGCCGACCGATGAGGACGTCTGGGACATGGCGGTGTTCGCGAACTCGACGCACGTCTCCGAGCCGGAGCGCGCGGCGTTCCGCGCCATCAACGACGCCGGCTTCGCGGACGTGGTCCGCCCGTTCACCCCGGGTCCGGGCGTCTACACCTACTGGGACTACACGCAGCTGCGGTTCCCCAAGAAGCAGGGCATGCGCATCGACTTCGTGCTGGGCTCACCGGAATTCGCGGCGCGCGTCACGCACGGCGAGATCGTTCGCGAGGAACGAAAAGGCAAGCAGCCCAGTGATCACGCGCCGGTGCTGGTGGAGTTGGCGCCGTGAGCGCGGTCATTCACGCCACCGAGCCGGCCAGCCTGCGCGCGCGCATCATTCACTTCTTCGCGTCATTGCTGTTGGCCCGCATCCTGATTCGCGCGCTGACCACGGCGGAGTACGAGGCGACGTCACAGCGGATCGTGCGGGTGGGACGCAACGTCAACAAGTTGGCCAGCCTGCAGCGTCGTCGGCCACCGCGCGGCTTCCGATTGGTCGCCGAGAACTGGAGCGGCCTGCCGGTCGAATGGGTGTCGCCGTCCGACCTCGACCCGCCCATCACCGACGGGGTCATCTTGTATTTCCACGGCGGCGGGTTCGTCCTCGGCGATCTGAACACCCATCTACGCGCCGTCGCGGCGCTCTCGCGCGTCACGCGATTGCCGTTGGTACACATCGAATATCGGCAGTACCCCGAGGTCGACCTGGAGACGACCATCCAGGACTGCCTGAGCGCTTACCGCCACCTGCTGAGTCTGGGCGTCGATCCGGCCAAGGTGGTCCTCGCCGGTGACTCGGCCGGCGGATTCCTGGCGTTCGCGACCGCGCAGCAGGCCCCGAAGCACGGGCTCCCGAGTCCCGCAGGGGTGGTCGGCATTTCGCCTCTACTGGAATTGGACAACGCCGCACGCACTGCGCATTCGACCGCGGCGACGGACGTCTTCGGGATCGCCGCCGGCTTCCCGGTCATCACCGAACGCATCTGTCCCGCCGGCAATCTCGAAGAATTGGAGCCGGTTTCCGGTCCGATGGATTCGATGCCGCCGTCGCTGATCGTCGCCTCCGAGACGGAGTCACTGCTGTGCGACGCCGAGCGGATGCAGGACAAACTGCACGAGGCCGGGCGCAAGTGCGAGGTCGCGGCGTGGCCCAGTCAGGTCCACGCGTTCCCGGCCATATTCCCCGGGCTGCCGGAGAGCCGCCGGGCCTACGCGCGCATGGCCGGTTTCATCGCCGACTGCCTGTCCGGCACAGCCCCGGCAAAGTCCGCCTAATTCAGGTACTGCTCCACCGACTCGACAAGCGCCGCCTCGACACGGCGTAGCGGCACGTCCGACTTGGTCGCCTGCGCCATGACGATGGCGCCCTCCACCGCGGCGACCGTCAGCGTCGCCTGGCGAGCGGCGTCATCGGCTGACAACCCCGCGGTTTCGAGCCCGGCGGCAATTCGACGCTCCCAGTCCAGGAAGACCTCACCGGCGGTGTCGGCGGCGGCAGGTGCCTCGGACCTGCCGAGGGCTGCCGCCATGATCGGGCAGCCGACCTCGAAGTCACTGCTGGCGAGGTTCGAAATCCACATCTCGACAAAGGCACGCACCGCCCCGACCGGACCCTTTTCGCCGATCAGGCGGTCGATGCCGTCGCCCAGCATGTTTCCTGCCGCAACGGTCGCGTCGGCGACGAGTTCGGCCTTGCCACCAGGGAAATTCAAGTAGAGGGACCGCCGCGCGGTACCGCTGCGTTCGAGCAGCTGGCTGAGCCCGGTACCTGAAACGCCCTGGCGCCGAATCAGATCGATGGCTGTGACGACGAGCCGATCGCGCGCACTCATGTGACGTAACTCCCTGTCTTTCAGCATTGTTTGTACACCAGTCGGTCTACTACCGTCTGCCTCCAATAGTAGACCGAACGGTGTAGTTCTGGTCTCGAATCGGAGGGGATCCGGGTGGGACACAACAGCAGGTTTTTCGCCGCCACCAGCCGTTTCTGTGCCAAATGGGCATGGCTCGTCATCGGCTTCTGGGTAGCGCTCGCCGGAATCCTCAACGTCGCCATCCCCCAGCTCGAGCAGACCGTCGCCGAGCATTCCGCGCCGTTCATGCCGGCGAACATCAAGGCCGCGCAGACGCTGCGCGAGATGTCGGACGCCTTCGGTGTCCCGCGGTCCTCGGCCGTCGGCAGCGTCGTGCTGGTCGACGAGAAGGGCATCAATGCGGCCGACGAAGCCCTCTACCGCGACATCGTCGCCACCTTGCAGCGCGACACCACCAACGTCGCCTACGTGCTCGACACCTACGACAATCCGCAACTGCGCGACATCGCGCTGAGCCCCGACCACAAGGCGATCAACCTCGTCCTGGCCGGCACCGGCGACGTCGGGTCCACCAAGGCGCACAAGAACACCATCGCGATCCGCGACCAGCTGCACGCCCTGTCCAAACCGCCCGGAGTCGGGGTTTACCTCACCGGGCCGTCACCAACATTGGCCGATCTTTTCAGCGCCATGGACTTTTCGCTGCTGATCATCACCGCGGTGTCTGTCCTGCTGATCACCTTGGTGCTGCTGATGGTCTATCGGTCGCTGGCCACTGCCATGGTGCCGTTGCTGACCATCGGCATCGCACTCGGCGTGGCCCGCCCGATCGTGTCCCTGCTGGGTATGGCTGGGGTACTTACCGTTTCGAACTTCACCATCTCGCTGATGACCGCGATGCTGCTCGGCGCCGCCACCGACTACGCGATCTTCATCCTGGCCGGCTATCACGAAGCCCGGCGTAGCCAGGTGCCCGTCATCGACGCGATAGCGCAAGCCGGACAGCGGGTTTCGGGCATCCTGATCGCCTCGATGCTGACCATCGCGGCGGCCGCCACAGCCATGGGATTCACCGAACTCGGCATGTTCAAGGCCGCCGGCCCACCGATCGCCATCGCGATCGTCGTCGGACTAGCCGTCTCGATGTCCCTGCCCTACGCCCTGCTGTCGCTCCTCGGCAAGCGCGGACTGGCCGAACCGCGCCCCCTCAACGACCGCCGGTGGCGCCGCATCGGATCCACCATGATCCGCCGGTCGGGCGTGCTGGTGGCCGCTTCGCTGGTGCTGTTGCTCAGCGCCGCAATGGTTCTGACCACGTTCCGGGTGAACTTCGACGAGAACGCCATGCAGCTCGACGACACCGAGAGCTCCCTCGGCTACGAAAAGACCTACGCCCACTGGGGCGTCAACGAGGCGGCGCCGGAATACCTGATCGTGTCGGCCGACCATGACATGCGGAACACCGACGATCTGGCCGCGCTCGACCGTGTCGCGGGCCGCCTCGCCGGGATGCCCGAGATCGCCTATGTCCGCTCCATGACGCGGCCGGCCGGAAAGCAGTTGCCGCAGAACACCATCGGCTACCAGGCCGGGATCGTGGCCGACCGGCTCGGCGATGCCAAGAACCAGGTCAACAAGGCGGTTCCCGACATTCACCGGCTGGACTCCGGTGCGGCCCAGCTGCGCGACGGCGCTGCCTCCGCGGTGACCCAGATTCCCCAATTGGTTTCCGGTATCAGGCAGGTGACCGGGCTGGCCCATCAGGTACTCGACGGGTACCAGGCCGCCGGCGCCGGGCTGTCCACGCTCACCGACGGCACGGTGGACGTCCGTTCGGCGTTGGCCGATCTCAGTTCCTCCACCGGCTTGCTCGACGCGGCATTGCAGGCCATCGACGGCAACGCGCAGGTCGCCGATGCCGGCCGGCTGGTGAGTTCGGCGCTCGGCTCCGCGCTGGATCCGCAACCCGGCCCCGACTGCCTGATGAACCCCGTGTGCAGCCGGGCCCGCGCGGACATCGCCGACCTCGACGCCATCTCCAACGGCGCGGTCAGCCGCGCGCTGCTGCAGGCCCAGCGGCTCTCTGCCGTCCCGCAAGTGACCGTCGAGAAGGTGCGGGCCGCCGAGCCCGCCATCCGAAATGCGTTGGCCACGTTGCAGAAAATGGTGTCGAATCTGCCCGGTGGTTCGCCGACCCAGGCTCGCACCCAGTTGGCCGAACTCGTGCGCGGCGCCGATCAGCTCAGCGCCGGGATGACCCGGCTGGCCGTCGGGCTCGACCAGGTCAAGGGCGGCGTGGACCAGGTGGTCACCATGTCAGGGCGCCTCACCGACGGGCTCGGCCAGGCGACGGACTACCTGACGACCTTGAGCACGCACACCGGCGACGGGCCGGCATCGGGCTTCTACCTTCCGCCACAAGGCTTTTCCGACCCCGCCTTCCGGGCCGCGCAGGACCTGCTGTTCGCCCCCGACGGCAAGACGGCACGGATGCTCGTCATCTGGAAGATCAACCCGTACAGCGCCCAGGCCCTCGACGCCTCCCGCGCACTGGCGCCGGCCGCGACCGAAGCCGCATCCGGAACCTCTTTGCAGACAGCACGTTTCGCCAGCACTGGCCTGGCGTCACTATCGGCCGACATGCGTGATCAGGTGTGGCACGACTTCGCGGTCTACGGCACCGTCGCGATCCTGGGCGTGCTGCTGGTGCTGGTCGCGCTGCTCCGTAGCATCCTCGCGCCGGTGTTCATGGTCGCCGTGGTGACGCTGTCGTTCGCCGCCGCCTCCGGATTCAGCGTCCTGGTGTGGCAGCACCTCATCGGTGTCGACATCGACTGGTCGGTGTTCCCGGTGTCTTTCATGGCGCTCATCGCCGTGGGCGCGGACTACAGCATGCTGTTCGCCGCCCGCATCCGCGAAGAGTCGGGTGACGGCATGATCCGCGGCATCATGCGCAGCTTCGGCAGTACCGGCAGCGTCATCACCACCGCCGGCATCGTCTTCGCGCTCACCATGTTCGCGCTGATGACCGGGCGGGTGATCAACCTGCTGCAGATCGGATTCACCATCGGCATCGGCCTGCTGATCGACATCACCCTGGTCCGCACGGTGCTGGTGCCTGCCGCGATGGCCATGATCGGCAACCGCATCTGGTGGCCGAGTAAGCCGAGCGCGCACCCGTAGGGAATCGTCGACGATTAGATCGGCTCGGTGGTTCTGGCCGAGCCCATCCCGACTCGGGCCGCCCGGGGTCACCGGTCGGCGCTGCGATCCTTGACGGTTAGGTGTGCTCGGTAGTTCGGGCCGACCCGCCCCGACTCGGCCCCACGGTTCGCGCGTGATCCTCGGTGGTTAGGTGTGCTCGATGGTTCTGGCCGTGCCCATCCCGACTGGGCTGCCGGGGTCTCCGGTCCGCGCTGCGATCCTCGACGGTTAGGTGGGCTAATCGGCGCCTGCCCCCTGGCGGTCGCGGTCCCGGATTCTTCGGTGGGCCGTCCACCGGCGGTCCGCTCCAAGGCCTCGATAACTAGCTGACCCAACCGTCGACGATCCCTGCCCGCGCTGCCTGCCCGTGCCAATCCTGCTGCGGCCCTTCTGTTTAGGTGCCCTAACCGTCGTCGATGGGTCGCGTCCGCGACGGCCGATTCGTGTCGGTGGGCGGGTATACATTCGAACGTATGAGCGAATTAGATGGTGATCCCCACGCCGCGGCCGCGGCGGTCGACGCGATCACCCTGGCCACCCGGCAAGAGAACGCCGCCGGCGCCCGCCGCCTGGGGGCGATCGGTGACCTGTGGGCGCTGCGGGCCCCCGACGACGACATCGAGAAACGGTATTGGGCGATCGACGGCTATGCCGGGCTGGTCGTCGAGGTCGCCGCCGCGTTGGGGATATCGCGTAAGCGGGCCCAAGCCCAGGTGGACCGGGCGGTGACGCTCCGCACCCGCCTGCCCAAAGTGGCGGCCGTCTACGCCAACGGCCTGATCGATGCGGTGATGGTCGCCATGATCGTCGCCCGCACCGACCTGATCATCGACGACGACGTCGCCGGGCAGGTCGATGCCGACCTGGCCGCCAAGATCGTGGCCTGGGGTCGGTTGTCGAAACCGAAAATGGAACAGCGCATCGACGCCATCATCGCCGCGTCCGACCAGGCCGGGGTCCACGCCCCCAGGCCCCCGTCGCAGGCCCGCTACCTCGACATCCGCGCCTGCGGCCCCGGCGCGGCCAGCATCTGCGGCACGGTAGACGCGGCGACCGCCGCCGTGCTCGACGCCGCCATCGACGACCTCGCCAAGAGCGTGTGCCGCAACGATCCGCGCTCCCATGATCAGCGCCGCGCCGCCGCCATCGACGCCCTGGCCCGCGGGCAGCGCCTGGCCTGCCAATGCGACAACCCGGACTGCCCCGCCGCCGCGGCCGCCATGGGGGAACTGCCGGCGCAGACCGTCGGCACCCGCGCGGTCATCCACGTCATCGCCACACCGGAGGCAGTGAACGGGCAGGCCCCAGGATTCCTGCCCGGGTACGGGCAGATCCCCGCCGAGCAGATCGCCCGCCTCGCCGACGGCGCGACCATCCGCGAGGTCGAGATCCCGCCGGATGCGGCCGAGCCCCGCTACCGTCCGTCGGCCAAGCTGGCGGAGTTCGTCCGCTGCCGAGACCTGACCTGCCGATTCCCCGGCTGCGACCGGCCCGCGCAAGCCTGCGACCTCGACCACACCGTCCCCTACCCGGCCGGGCCGACGCACCCGTCAGACCTCAAATGCCTGTGCCGGTTCCACCACCTACTCAAAACATTCCACGGCTGGACCGACCACCAATACCCCGACGGCACCGTCGTCTGGGTCGCCCCCACCGGGCACACCTACATCACCAAACCCGAAGGCGCCCACTGGTACCCACAACTGGCCACACCCACCGGAACACCCACAATCACCGAACAACCACCACGCACCCCCGGGCGCGGCCACTGCATGCCCAAACGCAAACGCACCCGCGCCCAAGAACGCCAACAACTCATCAACCAAGCACGCATGCTCAACGAAGAAACCATCGCCAGCGAAGAATGGCACCGATACCGCGAACTCGAAATGGCCCGCGCCGCAGAGGAATGGGATGAACCCGCACCCTTCTGAGCACGGAAGGCGGCAGCCCACAACGGGTTTCACCGTCATCAGCTACGCCGAGTGCTACGGGCACCCCAGGAACTGGCAGGTCGCGTTGGTGTTCTCGCCCGCGACGGTGCGGTAGTGGGGGTGGCCGCCGTACCAGCCGTCTTCGGCGGTCATGCCGACGACCTGGGGCGGCATTCCGCGGTGTACCAAGTTGTATCGATGGCAGGTCGTCCAGTCCCAGTCGACCTCGGTGAAGCCTCCGGGGACCGGCTGGCCCGGACACCAGGTGCCCGAGGAGGGTTCTGCCTGGGCAGTGCCGGCACTCAACCCGAAAGCGGCCAGACTCATCCCGCCGGACAACAGTGCCGCCGCGGCCAGTCGTGCGATTCGTCGCGTCATGTGAACTCACCTGTCTCTGCTGCTGATTGGTGAAGGAAGCATGCAGCCCGACGCTTGGCAGATTCTTGGCTTGCCCCCCACGGGGCAGCCGAACACGACCCGGCACCGGTCCGGTCCCCGGGTCGGTTCGGCGCCTGCGGCTAAACCAGTTCCGGCACCCGCAGGTGAGCGAAGGCCACGTCGAACTCGGCCTCGTCCAGCTCGGCCGCACCGGTTTCCTTCATGCGCATCTGCTTCATCGTGCGCGCGCCATCCCGGTTGCGCTCCATGGCTTCTCGGCTGTCGAACGTCGTGCAGGCCACGCCGCGTCCGGTGTTCCGATTGACCAGCAGGCTGGTGCTGCAGAAGCCCTCGAGCGCCTCACTGTCGGGGACGATGTTCATCTTGAAATGCTCGATGGCGGCGTCGGCGTGGGCCGGGTCGACATGTCCCCACGTAACCCGCGCGCACGCGCCCTCGGGCATCTGGCGAGCGCGGTGCAATATCGCGATGTCCCACTCGTCAACGGTCGGGGCGCCGCCACTGAACATCTGGGTCGCCTTTTCGCGAATCGGCCGAACCTGCTCGGCGACGGCGTTCATCGCGTCCTGGGACTCCCACGCGGTCACCACGATGCACCGGCCGGACTCCCGGTCGGTGAGCAGCGACATGCCGACGAACCCGTCGAGACCTTGGAGTTGGGGCATCACTTCATCGCGGAGGTGAGCCACTCCCGAGTCGATAGCCGAGGGTTGTGCGTTGATAGTGGTAGAGCGTGCGTACACGGCCCACCCCCTCTATATCGGGGCAGCGCCCCAGCGGCGCCGCCGGTCCACCGATATACGTTCCTCCGATGTTCGGCGGGTGGCAATAGCCGATCGACACGGGTCTCGATATTGACGAGTGAAGACGAATTCCGTTCTGCGAGAACAGGAATTGACGACTAGCTTCGTTTTACGCCGGGAAGCCGGTCGACGAGCCAGCCCAGCCGGGCCACCGTGGTATCGAGCGGCTCCACGACTTCGGCGAGCCGCTTCAGGCTCGGCAGGGTCGCCGCGATGGAGTTGGCACCGTGGGCGATCTTCTCGGCAGACGTGTCGATGCCGGCCGCGGCCTCGGTCAACGTGGTGATCTGGCTGGCGATCAGTTCGGCGTGCCTGTCGATGCCCGCTGCGCTCTCGCTCAGGGCGGCGATGTTGTCGGCGATGAACTGCGCGGATTTCCGGAGTTCGGCGACATCGTCCATCAATGCGAACACCGCTTGGACGAGGGTCTTCGGCCCGCGCTTCCGTTTGCCGGAGGAAGCCTCAGCTCCGTCTGCCTGCGCCATGACTCACGCCTTCCGTTCGACAGGAGCCCCCTTGTCCTTGGCCTCCTGCTGGTACTGCCGCAGCTCGGCTCGCACCGCTTCATCTAACGCGCGGTCAAGGCTAGCGTGGGCAGAACGGCGGGATACACGGCGCATGGCATCGATCAGGTCGGCGGCCCAGGCAAGTTCGACGTCGTTGCTGGGGTACCAGCCCGTCCCCCGCTGCCGGACCACCTCGGTGTGCCCGGCCCGGGTCATGGCCCGGGCCGCTTCGTCGAGCTTCTTGTCGACCGCGGTGGTGGTCTTGAGGATCGCCGCCAACGGCATCCCGCGGGAGATGAGCCTGGCGAAGTCGTCGATAACCCGCCGGTCAGGTACCAGGTAGGCATCCTTGTCGTCCGTCGGCTCGATGATCCGGCCGGCGACGAGCCGTCGCAGCGTCGCGCCGTCGAGCCGGCCCAGCGCCATCTCCAGCTCTTGGCGCGTCATGGTCTGCGCCTCGGGGTTCGACCACGGCGAGATCACCAACTCCTCGAGCTCGGCGAGGTCCAGCACCTCGACGAGCCCCTCACCGCGCTGCAGGCCGGTGAGGAACTTCAGGATGTGCTTGACGGTGAAGCCCTCGCTGAGCAGCCGGACGATCGCCTGCAACTGGCTCAGGTGCCGATCGGTATAGATCGCGACCCGGCCCCGGCGCTGGGGCCGGGGCAGCAGGCCGTTCTCCTGGTAGACGCGGACGTTCCGGGTTGTCGTCCCCGCTTCGCGCGCGAGGTCGTCGATCCGGTACTCAGCCACCAGCGGATTCTATGCGGTCAGGACCGACGCACCGCTGGTCTGTTCAGCAGTGATCTTGAAGTCGTGCAGATTGACCGCCTTCAACTGGTTGACGTACTGGGTGGCGAACCCCGGGAACATCGTCGCGTTGAAGCCGTCCTCGGTGAGGTACCAGCTCTGGCAGCCTGAGTTCCACGTGGTGGACTGCAGCCGCTGCTGGATGTCCTCGTTGTAGCGTGCCTGCACCTCGGGACGCACGTCGAGCGACTTCCACCCGAACTGCAGCAGCTTGGATATCGCCTCGACGATGTAGTCGATCTGCGCCTCCATGTACACCAGCGCGGAGCTGTGTCCGGGGCCGGAGTTGGGTCCGAAGGTGAAATACAGGTTGGGGTAACCGGATACCGCGACGCTGCGGTAGGCGTACGCGCCCCGGCTCCATTCCGTGGCGAGCTCCCGGGCGTCGATGCCGATGACGGGGAACGGGGTGCCGGCCTTGGACACCTCGAAACCGGTGGCGAACACGATGGCGTCGAACTGGTGCTCGATGCCTTCGACGGTCCGGATTCCCTTGGGCGACAACCGGGCAATGGGCCAGGTGACGAGCTTGCAGTTGTCGGCCTGCAGCGCCGGGTAGTAGTCGGCGGTCATCAGCAGTCGCTTGCAGCCGGCTGAGAAGTCCGGGGTCAGCTGGCGGCGCAGCCACGGGTCCTTCACCTGCCGGCGCAGGTTCGCCAGGCTCAGGGCTTCGACCACCCGGGTGAACGGGCTGTCCCACACCACACCGAGCGCCACCGACTCATGGCCCCAGAACCACGCCGAACGCATCAGCTTCTCGGCGAGCGGCACGTCCTTGTAGATCCGCTTCATCCAGCCGCTGGTGGCTCCGTTTATCCGCGGGATCACCCAGCCCGGCGTGCGCTGGAACACCTTGACCGACTTGGCGACCTTGATAAGTTCCGGGACGATCTGCACGCCGCTGGCGCCGGTACCGATGACGGCGACCTTCTTGCCGGTGAAGTCGTAGTCGTGATCCCAACGGGCGCTGTGGATCTTGTGGCCTTCGTAGGTTTCGATGCCCTCGATCTTCGGGAAGCTGGCGTTCGCCAGCGGCCCCGAGGCGACGATGACGGTGCGTGCCTGCACCGGTTCACGACCCTCGAAGTTGACGGTCCACTCCCCCGCCACCTCGTCGTACTCCACACCGGTGACGTTGTGGCCGAACCGGATATGCGGTGCGATACCGAACGACTCGACCATGCTGTCGATGTACCCGAGGATCTCGTCGCTACCGGAGTAGGTGTGCGACCAGTCCGGGTTCGGCGCGAAGCTGTAGGAGTACAGGCGCGACGGAATGTCGCACGCCGCACCGGGATACGTGTTGTCACGCCAGGTGCCGCCGACGCGGGTGCCGCGTTCGAAGATCTCGAAATCGGTGATGCCCTGGTCTTTGAGCCGGATGGCGGCGCCGATGCCGGCGAAGCCCGCACCGATGATGGCTGTTGAGATAGTCATTCGTGAGTTCCTTTACGCGACCGGCTCATAGGTCAGCTCGTCCGACCACGTCGGCGTGTACTTCACCAGCGGCATCGGGATGGCGCCGGTGACCACCACCAGCGAATCGGCGAGCCAGTGGTACTTCGAGGTCCGGTCGATCACCTTCTTGGCATGCCACGAGATGAACCGGTACATGGGTACCCGGCGCGCGAAAGCGCTTCGCTCACCGACACTTTGGAACCGGCGCATCGCCTGGTACAGACGTTCCTCGTTGACGCCCATGGCCACGATGTTGTCGCGCATCTTGTTGAGCAGGGGGAAGTAGCTCAGCGTGCCGACGATCAGCGCCGGGTTCATCCAGCTGCCGACGAAGTCGACGACCAGCTTGCGCATGTCGGCGTGGCCGAGGATGTCCATGACCTCGAAGTCGACCGCGAGGTGCCGCGACTCGTCGGAGTTGATGCGCTTGAAAACCTCCTGCGCCACCGGATCTTTGACCTCATCGGTGATGAATTTGATGAGTGCCCCGTCGAGCGCCACCTCCAGCATGGGGATGACGGTGCCGAGGATCGACAGCGACATGCCGTCGGAGAACTTGTCGAGCCAGGTGATCACCAGCTGCACATTGACGCTCGGCGGCGGGACCTCGTCGTTCTCGAGCATGCCCCAGCGCCGCATCAGGGCCAGCTCGGCATTGGCGTGCTTCTGCTCCTCGGCGTGGAAGTGCTCATAGATGCTCTTGAGCGTCGGGGTCGGGGCCTTCCGCGCCAGCGCGGCGAAGCCACGGGCGCCGACGTTCTCGATCCACATCAGATCGGTCATGAACGGCTTGAGTTTGGCCCACAGCTCGGGCTCGATCAGCTCGGCACCCGGTGCGTCCCAGTCGATGTCGGCCAGGGCCCACTGCTTGTCCTTGATGCGCTGCAGCATCTCGTCGAGATCCATTGCCATGATGGGTTCCTTTCAGTCCTTGGGAAGTACGCGTCCGAGTAGTCCGGCGCCGCGGACGTACAGGGCGGGGAAGTGTCGCTTGAGGTGCCAGATGACGGTGGCGTCGATCTGCGGCACCACGTAGAGCCGGCCGCCGTCGTGCGCGTCCAGGGTGCGGGCGGCGACGTTGTCGGCGGACAGGCCGGTCCAGCGAGCCAGCTGCTGGCTCAGGCTCATCGAGCTCGGGGTGATGCGGCCGTCGGTGAAGACGTTGGTCTTCACGAAGGTCGGGCACAGCACGGTGACGGCGATGTCGGTGCCGTCGAGTTCGGCGGCGAGGGTTTCCGACAGTGACATCACGCCGGCCTTGGACACGTTGTAAGCCGCCATCGACGGTGCGGCGGCGAACCCGGCGGCCGAGGCCACGTTGATGATGCCGCCCCGGCCGGCCTCGCGGAGCAACGGCGTGAAGACCTCACAGCCGTACACCACGCCCCACAGGTTGATGCCGAGCGCCCAGTCCCAGTCCTCGAAACCGATGTCGCCCACCGGTTTTCCACCGATACCGACACCAGCATTGTTGATCACCAACGTCGGCGCGCCACCGAAGATCTCCTGCGCCTGCTTGGCCAGCAGCTCGATGGCGGTGCGATCGGCGACGTCGCACTGCACGGCGTGCCCTTTGCCGGTCGGCAGCTGGTCGATCAGCGCGACGGTCTCCTTCGCGCGCTCCAGGCTGATGTCCGCGCAGATGATCTCGCCGCCCCGGCGCGCGAGCTCGAGCGCGAACGACCGCCCGATGCCGCTGCCGGCGCCGGTGACCACCGCCTTCGCCTTGTCCGAGCGGCGCTGACCGCGAAAGACATTCAGGATCGTGTCAAGGCCGATCATCAGCACACCTCTTCGAGCTCGTTGGATCGCTTGTAGGCAGCGTCGACGAAGGCCGCGGCACGGCGCAGTGCCGGGCCGGCCTCGGGTGCCAGATGCGGCAGGGCCTGGAAGACGTGCACCATGCCGGGCCAGACCTCGAGCGTGCTGGTGCCGCCGGCGCGGCGCAGTTCGGCGTCGAGGTAGCGCGCGTCGGCGCGCAGCATCTCGAATCCGCCGACCTGAATCAGTATGGGCGGCAATTGATCTGCCTTGGCGAAGTCGAGGCGCAGCCGCGGATCGGCCAGGTTCTGCCCTTGGGTGTACAGCCCGACCATGCGCGCGGCCGCGGTGGCCGACATCGCCGGATCGCGGTACGTCGCCTTCTCCTGCTCGAGTGCGAGACCGAGCGTCACGTCGATCAGCGGCGAGAACAGCACCACGCCCGCGGGCCGGAAGTCCGCGTCACCGGCGTGCGCCAGCAGCATGTCGCAGGTCAGGTGACCGCCGGCGGAGTCGGCGCCCATCACGATGTCCGATGCCGCATAGCCTTCCGACAACAGCCACCGGTACCCGGCTTCGACGTCCTCGGCCGCCGTCGGGAAGCGGTGCTCGGGTGCCAGCCGGTAGTCCACGACGAACATCGGCAGTCCGGTCGCCTCCGACAACCGGGCCACCAGCTTGCGGTGGGTGCGTGCCGAGCAGATGACGTACGCGCTGCCGTGCACGTAGTAGCCGGCGCGGCTGCCGAACTCGACACCCGGGCCGAGAACCCATTCGCCTCGCAGGTGCGGCGTGCGGACCGGGACGATCCTGGTGCCTTCGGGCATGGAACCAAAGGCCTCCATGATGGTGGCGATCAGCCCGCGCCCGAACCAGACACCGGGGGTGTTCATCGGGATGACGCTGGTCAGATTGCCCAAGGTCCAGCGGGTCACCGTGGCCGAGAGCGCGGCGCGCACCGTTGCGCGCGTGGGTACTTCGGGCAGCGTTGCCCGATCCGTTTCCGTCACGGCAACTAGGTCATCATTAACTGTGCCATTTGTCAATGGCACAGTTAGCGGCGACAATCTGACCTGGTCCCACGACGGAAGGCATTTCCCATGACCGCATCGACAGCGTCCAGGTCACACGAGTTGACCGTGGTCGAGGTGATCACCGAGACCCCCGACGCCGTGTCGCTCGTCCTGATGGCCGCGCACGACGCGCGTGAGCAGTTCGCCTACCAGGCCGGCCAGTTCCTGACCCTGCGCATCCCGGCGCACGACAGCTCGGTCTCGCGGTGCTATTCACTGTCGAGCAGCCCGTCCACCGACGAGCACCTCAAGGTGACCGTGAAGCGCACCGCGGGCGGCCTCGCGTCCAACTGGCTGTGCGACCATGCCGAGGCCGGTATGACACTGGAATCCCTCACGCCCGCAGGCGCTTTCACTGTCCGCCCGGCAGACAGCGAGCTGATCTTCATGGCTGCCGGCAGTGGCATCACTCCGGTCATCTCGATGATCCGCGCCCAACTGCTGCAGTCCGGCCGCCGGGTGACGCTGGTCTACGCCAACCGCGACCGCGACTCGGTGATCTTCGACGCCGAGTTGGCGGAACTGCTTGCGGCGCATGGTGACCGGCTGACGGTCGCGCACTGGCTCGAGTCGGAGTCCGGCCTACCCACTCCGGCCGGACTGCGCACATTGCTGCCCGCGAAGCCGGGCGCCGACACCGCCGCATACCTGTGCGGCCCAGCGGCATTCATGGACGTGGCCGCGGCCGCCCTGCACGACGCCGGCGTCGCCCGTGAGCACGTGCACCGCGAGGTCTTCGTCTCCCTGACCACGGATGCCTTCGCCGCGCCGGAGCCGGCAACCGATGCTGGCGCGGACGGCGAGTCCGCCACCGCCACGGTCGAAATCGACGGCGATACCCACGAGATCAGCTGGCCTAAGACTCAGGTCTTGCTCGATACCCTGTTGGACAAAGGTATCGACGCACCCTACGCATGCCGCGAGGGTAACTGCGGCGCGTGCGCGTACACCCTCCGCCAGGGCGTGGTGAGCATGCGCGTCAACGACACCCTCGACGACTACGAACTCGGGATCGGCGTCCGGCTGGCGTGCCAGTCGTTACCCGAATCCGATTATTTGACAGCCGTTTTCGACCGCTGATCGGCCGTCACGCCTCGTTGTCGGCGCCGGGCTCCGTGGCGTACGTACCCGGATTGAACATCGACGCCACGGCGCCCAGCAGCATCATGATCGCCGCCGCGCCGAACACCACGACCAGGCCGGAGTGGAACGGTTCGGTGATCAGCTGCGGGAAGAACGTCTGGCCGGTCAGCGTGCCTGCGTTGACGCCGGGCTGCTGCAGGGTGTGGAAGGGGGCCAGCAGCTCGGCTATCGGGTTGTAGCCGAGGAAGGCCGCGAACAGGCTGCCCACCGGCGGCAGTTCGGCCACCTGCTGCGCGACGTCAGCCGAAACCCCTTGCTGCTGCAGACCACTGGACAACGCGGTCGGCAAGGTGCCGGCCAGCCCGACGACCATGAGCGAGAAGAAGATACCGATCGACAGCGAGCTGCCGGCGTTGAAGAACGTCGACCGCACACCCGATGCCGCGCCGCGCTGCGCCGCCGGCACGCTGGACATGATGGCCGCGGTGTTCGGCGCGGTGAAGATACCGCCGCCGACGCCGTTGAGGAACACCAGCAAGGCGAATTCCCAGTACTCGAAATTGACCGGAATGAGCAGCAGCGCAACGAAGGTCACCGCCATCAGCAGCATGCCACCGACCGCCAGCGGCCGCGCCCCGAAGCGGTCGGACAAGCTGCCGGCGACGGGTGCCGCCACCAGGAAGCCGATGGTCGCCGGCAGCAGGTAGATGCCCGCCCACAGCGGCGTCGATTCGAAGTCGTAGCCGTGCAGCGGCAACCAGATGCCCTGCAGCCAGATGATGAGCATGAATTGGAGGCCACCGCGGCCCACCGACGACAGCAGCCCGGCCAGGTTGCCCATGCCGAAGGTCGCCGACTTGAACAGCCGCATGTCGACCATCGGCGACTCGACCTTGAGCTCGATGATGCAGAACACCACCAACAGCAGCAGACCCACACCGATGGAGCCGAGGACGGCGGGACTGCCCCAGCCCGTCGGCGAATTGCCGTACGGCTGAATGCCATACGTGATGCCGAGCAGCAGCACCGTCAGGCCCAGGCCGAATGTCACGGTGCCGGCCCAGTCCAGCTTGCCGGGCGACCGGGTACCCAGCTCACGCAGCGAGCGGTAGCTCCAGATGGCGCCGATCACGCCGATCGGGATGCCGACCCAGAACACGGCCTTCCACTCCCATTCCGAGAGGAACCCGCCGATCAGCAGACCGAGGAACGATCCGGCCACCGCGGCCACCATGTTCACGCCGAGTGCCATGCCGCGCTGGTTGGCCGGGAAGGCGTCGGTCAGGATCGCCGACGACGACGCCATCAGCATCGCGCCGCCGACGCCCTGGATCACCCGCCAGGCGATGAGCCAGATCGCACCGCCACCGAGGTGGAACGGATCGAACGACAGCGCGACGGCCGCCAGCGTGAAGATGACGAAACCCAGGTTGTAGATGCGGACCCGGCCGTACATGTCCCCGAGCCGGCCGAACGGCACCACGAGCACGGCCGTCACCACGAGGTAGCCCATCAGCATCCACAGCAGGTAGCTGACGTTGCTCGGCGCCAGCGGGTTCAGCCCGATACCCCGGAAGATCGCCGGCAGTGAGATCAGCACGATCGAGGCGTTTATCGTGGCCAGCAGTGTGCCCAGCGTGGTGTTGGCCAGCACGACCCACTTGTAGCGCGGGTGGTCGTGGTCCATCTGGACGCGTCGGCGCGCGGTTGCCGCGAGTGCGGTGTCGGGCTGCCCGGTGAGCTCGGTGTCAGTCGTCATCAGTCGGTCTTCGCTCCAATATCAGAAAAACATATGTTAGCTATACAAACGACCTCATGACAATTCCGTTCCGTTCACCGGGCCGCAACGCACCCTTGCCTTCCGGCGCGCATCGACTACGGTGAACAACGTCCGCGCGGGAGCGCACACCCTGGTGCGCTGAGAGGACGGCTGAATGGCGCCGTCGACCGTATGAACCTGACCGGGTAATGCCGGCGTAGGGAGTAAGCAGATGACTGCAATTGCTGTATTCAACGACCTTTCCTGCGGCCCGATCCAGGGCAGCACCAAGGTCTACCGGGAGCTTCCCGACGGTGGAAAGGTCCCGTTCCGCCGGGTCAACCTGACCACCGGCGACCACCTCGACCTGTACGACACCTCGGGTCCGTACACCGACGAGACCGCCACCATCGACCTGGAGAAGGGCCTGCCCGCCCGCCCCGGCGTCGTCAAGGACCGCGGCACCCAGCTGCAGCGCGCCCGCAACGGCGAGATCACCGCGGAGATGGCGTTCATCGCCGAGCGCGAGGGCGTGCCGGCCGAGCTGGTCCGTGACGAGGTCGCCATCGGCCGCGCCATCATCCCGGCCAACCACAACCACCCCGAGCTCGAGCCGATGATCATCGGCAAGGCCTTCGCGGTGAAGGTCAACGCCAACATCGGCAACTCGGCTGTCACGTCGTCGATCTCCGAAGAGGTCGACAAGATGGTGTGGGCCACCCGCTGGGGCGCCGACACGATCATGGATCTGTCCACCGGCAAGGACATCCACCAGACCCGCGAGTGGATCCTGCGCAACTCCCCCGTCCCGGTCGGGACCGTGCCGATCTACCAGGCGCTCGAGAAGGTCAACGGCGATCCCACCAAGCTGACCTGGGAGCTGTACCGCGACACCGTCATCGAGCAGTGCGAGCAGGGCGTCGACTACATGACCGTCCACGCCGGCGTGCTGCTGCGCTACATCCCGCTGACCGTCAAGCGCGTCACCGGCATCGTGTCGCGCGGCGGCTCGATCATGGCGGCGTGGTGCCTGGCGCACCACCAGGAGTCGTTCCTCTACACGCGCTTCGAAGAGCTCTGCGAAATCCTGCAGCGCTACGACGTCACGTTCTCGCTCGGTGACGGCCTGCGTCCGGGCTCCATCGCCGACGCCAACGACGAGGCCCAGTTCGCCGAGCTGCGCACCCTGGGCGAGCTCACCAAGATCGCCAAATCCCATGGCGTGCAGGTGATGATCGAGGGCCCGGGCCACGTCCCGATGCACAAGATCGTCGAGAACGTGCGCCTGGAAGAAGAGCTGTGCGAGGAGGCCCCGTTCTACACGCTGGGCCCGCTGGCGACCGACATCGCGCCGGCGTACGACCACATCACCTCGGCCATCGGCGCGGCGATCATCGCCCAGGCCGGTACCGCGATGCTGTGCTACGTCACCCCCAAGGAGCACCTGGGCCTGCCCAACCGCAAGGACGTCAAGGACGGGGTGATCGCCTACAAGATCGCCGCGCACGCCGCTGACCTGGCCAAGGGTCACCCCGGTGCGCAGGACCGCGACAACGCGCTGTCGCAGGCCCGCTTCGAGTTCCGCTGGCACGACCAGTTCGCGCTGTCGCTCGACCCGGACACGGCCCGGGAGTACCACGACGAGACGCTGCCCGCCGAGCCGGCCAAGACGGCGCACTTCTGCTCGATGTGCGGCCCGAAGTTCTGCTCGATGCGCATCACGCAGGACATCCGCGACGCCTACCCGGACGGGGTCGCTCCCGATTACGCGGACGAGATCGCCCAGGGCATGGCGGAGAAATCGCAGGAGTTCGCCGACCACGGCAACCGGGTGTATCTACCCATGCTGGAATGATGCGTCCGTGACCTTTTTACCTCTGACCCCGCCGGGCGAAACGCCGCTGCGGGTGATGACCATCGCCGGCTCGGATTCCGGCGGCGGCGCCGGAATCCAGGCCGACCTGCGCACCTTCGCGATGCTCGGCGTGCACGGATGCGTCGCCGTCGCCGCGGTGACGGTGCAGAACTCGGTGGGGGTCAAGGGTTTTCACGAGCTGCCGCTCGACATCATCAGCGGGCAGATCACCGCGGTGGTCGACGACATCGGCATCCAGGCCGCCAAGACCGGCATGCTGGCCTCGGCCGAGATCATCGGCGCGGTCGCGGAGACCTGGCAGAGCCTCGACGGCGACATCCCGCTGGTCGTCGACCCGGTGTGTGCGTCGATGCACGGCGACCCGCTGCTACACCCGAGCGCGCTGAATTCGGTTCGCATCCAGCTGTTTCCGATTGCCACGCTGGTCACCCCGAACCTCGACGAGGTCCGGCTGATCACCGGCATCGACGTGGTGGACGCCGCGACTCAACGTGATGCCGCCAAGGCCCTGCACGGCCTGGGCCCGAAGTGGGCCCTGGTCAAGGGCGGCCATCTGCGATCCAGCGATCACAGCCCGGACCTGCTGTACGACGGCAACGAGTTCTACGAATTCACCACCGAGCGCATCGACACCGGCCATGACCACGGCGCCGGTGACACCCTCGCCGCGTCCACGGCCTGCGCACTGGCGCATGGCTTTTCGGTGCCCGACGCGGTCGCGTTCGGCAAGAGCTGGGTCACCGAATGCCTGCGGGCGGCCTACCCGCTGGGCCGCGGCCACGGTCCGGTCAACGCGCTCTTCCGGTTGGCGGATGAGCGCTCGCGCGAAGACGATCGGGCCTGAGCATGAGCCTCGAGGACATCGCGGGTGTCGCGCACGAACCTGAACGCACTCCGACGGGCGTCGTGCTGCTGACGCACGGCGCGGGCGGTAGCCGCGACGCCCCACTGATCATCCGGCTCTGCGACGAATGGGCCAGTCACGGCTGGCTGGCGATTCGCTACAACCTGCCCTACCGGCGCCGCCGCCCGAAGGGGCCGCCGTCCAACTCGGCGGCGTCGGATCAGGCCGGCATCGTCGAGGCCATCGAACTGGCGCACACGCTGACCGATGGCCCGGTGATCGCCGGCGGCCATTCCTACGGGGGCCGGATGACGTCGATGGTGGCGGCGCAGGGCGCTGACCTGGCGGCACTGACGCTGTTCTCCTATCCCTTGCACCCGCCCGGCAAGCCCGAGCGGGCGCGCACCGAGCACCTGGGCCAGATCAAGGTCCCGACGGTCTTCACCCACGGCACAGCCGACCCGTTCGGGAGCATCGACGAGCTGACGGCCGCAGCCCAGCTGATCCCGGCGCCCACCGAGCTCATCGAGATCACCGGGGCCCGCCATGACCTGGGATCCAAGACCCTGGACGTCCCGGCGCTGGCGGTCGCCGCGGCGCTTGTGTTCGTGGCGCGAAGCGGTACCTGAGGTACCGTCTGAATATGACGACGCAGCAGTTCGACGCGGTCATCGTCGGCGCAGGATTCGCCGGTATCGGTGCGGCCATCCAGCTCAAACGCCTCGGGATCGAGAACTTCACCCTCCTGGAGCGCGAGGACGACCTCGGCGGCACCTGGTACGTCAACCACTATCCCGGACTCGCGGTCGACGTGCCCACCACCACGTACTCCTATTTCTTCGAGCCCAACCCGAACTGGTCGCGGCTGTTCACCCCGGGCCCGGAGATCAAGCGGTACGCCGACGACGTCGCCGCCAAGTACGACGTGCGGCGGCACATCCGGTTCAACGTCGTCGTCAACGGCGCCCGCTGGGATGAGGAAGCGTCGCTGTGGCGCGTCAACATCGCCGACGGTGAAACGCTCAGCGCGCGCTATCTGATCACGGCCACCGGCTTCCTGTCGCAGCCGAACATCCCGGCGATCCCCGGCATCGAAAGCTTCGAAGGTCGCGTCATCCACACCACCGACTGGGATGACGACTACGACCCGGCCGGCAAGCGCATCGCCGTCATCGGTACCGGCGCGACCGCGGTGCAGCTGATTCCCGAGCTGGCCAAGACCGCCGCCGACCTGACGGTGTTCCAGCGCACGCCGATCTGGGTGGTACCCAAGATCGACCCGCGCTTCGGCGCCCGCGCCAAGAAGATGTTCGCCCGATTCCCGTTGACGCAGCGTGTACTGCGCTGGCTCACCGACTCGATCTACGAGGTCATGGTGTCGGTCGGGGTCCGGCATTACGGAATGTTCCGCGGCCGCTTCAACATCTCCGCGTCCGACCTGTCGAAGATGCACCGCTTCTTCGTCATCCGCGACAAGGACCTGCGGCGCCGGCTGACCCCGGACTACGACTTCGGTTGCAAGCGGCCGACTTTCAGCAACGGCTACTACCAGGCCTTCAACCGGCCCAACGTGCACCTGCAGGACGCCGGCATCGACCACATCGTCGCCGACGGCATCATCGGCAACGACGGCGTCAAGGTCGAGATCGACACCCTGGTCCTCGCCACCGGTTTCGACCTGTGGGAGGCAAACTTCCCGGCCATCGAGGTGATCGGCCGCGAGGGCCGTGATCTCGGAAAGTGGTGGCGCGAAACGCGTTTCCAGGCCTACCAGGGCGTCTCGATGCCGTACTTCCCGAACTACCTGAGCCTGGCCAGTCCGTACGCGTTCCTTGGGTTGAACTTCTTCAACACCATGGAGTACCAGATGCGGCTGATGGACCGGCTTTTCACCGAAGTGAAGAAACGCGGAGCGACGACGTTCGAGGTCACCGAGGAAGCCAACACCGCGTTCCTCGACCGAATGACCGAACTGCTCGGCGACTCGCTGTTCACCCTCGGCAACTGCGCCAGCGCGCACTCGTACTATTTCAATCCCGCGGGTGAGCCCACGCTGCTGCGCCCGTCGTCGACCGAGACGGCGATTCGGGAAGCTTCCGAATTTCCGTTGAGCGACTACAAGATTTCGTGATCAGAGAGGACCACAGGTGACCGACGCCGCTGAGAACACCGCTGGAAAGAAGGGCCTGCTGGCCGGGATCGGCCTCGCGCTGGCCGGGCTGGCACACTTCGTCAAGCCCGACCTGTTCAAGGGCATCACCGCGACGGCGTTCCCGGACGACATCGACAAGCACCTCAAGGTCAACGGATCGATCGAGACGGCGCTCGGCGTCGGCCTGATCGTGCCCCAGACCCGCAAGCTCGCGACCGTCGGCGTGATCGGCTACGTCCTGTACCTGGGCGCCAACGTCGCCCGCAACCGCTAAGCGCGGGCCGGCAGGTGCTTGGACCAGCCTGCCGCACAGATCACGGTGCAGGCTGCCGCAAGTAGGCCGACGACGGTGAGCATCGCCGGGTAGCTGACGTAGTGGGCCAGCGCGGCGAGCACGGCGGGCAGCAGGAAGCCGACGTACGCCAGCGAGTAGTACACGCCCGACACCCCGGCCAGTTCGTGGGGTTCGGCGATGCGCTGAATCTCCAGCAGCCCGGACACGATGGCGATGCCGTACGCGCTGCCCAGCAGCATGGCCACCAGCACCGCGATGGCCGGTGAGCGCGTCACCGCCGTGGCGACCGCGGCGAACACCCCGGCCGACATCAGCACCATCGACACCACCACCGCGCGGGCGCTGGAATGGTCGTCCAACCGGCGGGCGATCGGTTGCACCAGCACGCCACAGGCGAGCGTCAGCACCGTCAGACCCGCGGTGTACAGCAGCGCCCATGGGCCCAGCCGGTCGGCGACCAGAGCCGGCACGATGGCGTACGCGATGGCCGCCGAACCGAACACCCAAGGCGCCATCGGCGCGACGACGCGGACGAAGCGGCGGTGCGTGGCGGCTGGAACCCGCAACTGGGACAACAGGTCTCCACTGACCCGAGCACCCCGGGTCTCGACCGTCTGCGTCAGCACCAGCCACAGCGCCGGCACGCACAGCGCCGCCTGCACCAGGTACGTCAGCGTCAACGGCAGCGGCGCGAACTGCGCCAGCAGGCCCGAGCACAAGGGGCCGATCGCCAGCCCCAGCGACAGCCAGATCGAGGCCCGCCGGGCGCCGGCCCCCGTCGCTGCGGTGTCATACGGCGGTGCGGACAGCTCCGCGATCCAGGTCGAACCGACGGCCATCGCGACACCCACGCTCAGCCCACACAGCAGCCGGCCGACGAAAAGTGCTGGGAATCCGCCCAATTCACCGGTCGCGAGAATCAGGCTGCCCAGCGCCGAGCTGATCAAGCCCGCGACCATCAATGGGCGCCGGCCGTACCGGTTCGACATGGCCGCCGCGACCAGCAGGCCGGGGATCAGGCCCAGCACGTAGGCGCCCAGCAGGACGTCGACGTCCACGCGCGAGTATCCGGCGCGGTGCACGTATTCGATCAGCATCGGGGTGAATTGGTTTCCGCCCCAACCGATGCAGAAGACACCGGCGGCGACGGCGAGCCATGGCTTCACACGGGCGCGACTCATCGCAGCACCACCTCGTACGTCGACTCGAGGTGCGCCAGCAGGCGGGCGTCGAACGCCGTCGCGTCGCGGACGTCGATGGCCTGGGCCAGCTCGGCGTGTTCGGCGATGAGCCGTTCGACGAGCGTCTGGTCGGCCTGCACGGCGTCGGCCATCATGCGGCGTTGCCGGTCGCCCAACGAGCCGTAGAACCGCTGCGCGATGCAGTTGCCGGCGGAGTCCACGATGTGCCGGTGGAAGGCGTCGTCGAGCTCGGCGAAGCGCGCCAGATCGGTGGCCGCGCCACGCTGCTGGTCGATCAGCCGGGCGAGTTCGGCAGCCACTGCCTGCGCGGTGGCCTCAGAACGGCAGAGGCGGCGCACAGCACTGCCCTCCAGCGCCAGGCGCATCTCGAGCAGGTCGGTGGCCTCACGCGGTGGGATCGGTACGACGACGGCGCCCCGCCGGGGCAGCAGGTCGAGCAGGTCCTCGGCCGCCAGACGCAGGAAGGCCTCGTGCACCGGTGTCCGGCTCACGCCGAGCTCCGCCGCGACTTCCACCTCGCTCAGCAGCTGCCCGCCCTTGACCGCGCCGACCAGGATCTTGCTCTTGGTGTCACGGTAGGCGCGCTCGCTGGCGGGAGTCTGATCAATGGCCACGGGACGACAGTAGCAACTTGCATGCAAGCTTGCATACAAGCAGTGACGGACCTAACTCAGGGCCTGATCAGTGCTGCTGCGGCCCGAAGTTGTTGAAGCCGCCGCGCTCGCGCGGCTGCGGCTGGTAGACCGTCGAGGTCTGCACCGACGTCGACGTTTCCGTCGAGGTCTGCACCGACGTCGAGGTCTCGGTCTGCGTCTGGGTCTCGGTCTGGGTGGCCGTCTCGGTGTTGGTCACCGTCTCCGGAGCGGGCGCCGGCGCCTGCTGCTGACCGCCGCCCGCGCTACCGCCGCCACCACCGCCGTGGTGCTGCTTGGCCGTCGTCGTGGTGGTCGTGGTGCTCGACGGGGTGACCGTCACGGTGGCCGGCGCGTTGTTGCCCTGCGAACCACAGGCGACGGTCAGCCCGCCCATGGCCACGACAGTCACGGTGCCGGCAACGGGGAGCAATGATCAGAACCTGTGGATGAGCCTCGGCGAGGCGGCGTAGGAAAGGGCGCACCTTCCCGAGGATGAT